>JBBRHI010000309.1:0-4417 GCA_038222995.1 Bacteroidia bacterium
ACAACGTATAATTACGGTGCCATAGTATATAGTAAAACAGCTGTCACCTTTGATTATTTAATGAATTATTTTGGGAGAGAAAAATTTGATGAAGCCATGCAATTTTATTTCGAACAATGGAAATTTAAACACCCCTACCCTGAAGACCTGATAAAAACACTGCAATATTATTTTAATGCCGATCTTAATTGGTTTGTGGAGGATATGTTGGTAACCAACAAAAAAATTGATTATAAAATTTTAAAGCATAAGCAATTTGAAGATCGGAGTCACGCCATTTTAATTAAAAATAATAGGCGCCTGTCTTCACCGGTATCTGTTTCAGGAATTAAAGACGGAAAGCTTGTGGGAACAGTTTGGTATAACGGCATTCCTACTAAATCAAAACGGGTCATTGAATTTCCTCCTTCGGAGGTTGATAAATTTCAGATCGATTACGGCGAATACATTCCTGAAATAAACCGGAAAAATAATTCGATGCGTACACACGGCTTATTTAAAAAGGCTGAACCCTTAAAACTAAGCTTTGTCGGTAATATTGATAACCCCCATTATAACCAGTTAAGTTACTTACCAATTTTAGGTTATAACGTATACAATAAATTTATGTTGGGCTGTGCTTTATACAACTACAGCTTTTTACAAAAGAAGTTTGAATTTACGTTGGCGCCGATGTATGCCTTTGGCTCTAAAACGCCTGTAGGATATGCAAACGTAACCGGTAATTTTTTACCCAGGAACACATTTATTCAACAAATCACTTTAAGCGGCAATTTTAAATCATTTGCGTATGATCACTTTGATGCAAAACCTTTTAACGATGTAAATAATACATTCGTAAAATCATTTGATCTTAATTACTATAAAATAGCAGGAACAATTGACTTTGAAGTAAAAAAACATGATCCTTTAAGCAAATTGACACAACATATTGGATATACAGTTAATCATTTATTTGTTGACGAAGAGAATATAAATGCAGACACAGTAAATACTTCATTATCGACTGTTTCATTAAAAAATAAAGAAACAACAATTAATAATTTATATTATACACTAGAGAACAAAAGAGCGATTAATCCTTTTAATTTAGCAATCAATGCGCAGCACAATACTAAATTTGTAAAGCTGGGCTTAGAATTTAATTACTCTTTAACTATTAAGAAAAACAAAAGCTTAGATATACGTTTTTTTGCAGGAACTTTTGCTTACAAAGCAAAAGACTTAAGTCAGGATTATAGATTCAGAATGAGTGGCTATAACGGTTATCAGGATTATTTATATGATTATAATTATATAGGTCGGAATGAAGCTAATGGAATTGGATCAAATCAATTCGTTGAAAATGATGGTGCGTTTAAAACATTAACTTATCTTGGGCAATCATCTAATTGGTTAGTATCCTTAAATTTAAAATCACCCACTGTCGGTAAAATTCCTTTGAAACTATTTGTAGATATTGGATCAAGTGAAAGTCTTATCGCTTCAAGAAAGTTAAATGGAGTCGGCACTACGCCGAACAGTCTAAAAAATGAACAGGTTCTATACGATGCAGGTATTGACATTTGCGTATGGAAAAACATATTTGAAGTTTATATACCATTACTTTACAGCAACGACATTAAAAATACGTTAAAGGCTAATAATAAATCATTTGTTGAAACTATTCGATTTACATTAAATTTGCATAACATTAAACCACGCAATTTTATAACCAATAGTATTTTATAATGATCGCCGGAAAAAAAATTTATTTTGCTTCTGATTTTCATTTGGGAGTTCCTACTTTCGAACTAAGCCTCGTCCGTGAAAAAAAAGTAGTTCGATGGTTAGACTCTATAAAAGATACGGCACAGGAAATTTATTTAGTAGGTGATATTTTTGATTTTTGGTGGGAATACAAATACACTGTTCCTAAAGGGCAAACGCGGTTATTGGGCAAAATAGCGGAAATAACGGACAGCGGTATCCCGGTACATTTTTTCACGGGAAATCACGATCTCTGGATGAAAGATTATTTCCAAAAAGAACTTAATGTTCAGGTTCATCATCAGCCTATCGAAAAAACATACAATCACAAATTATTTTTTATAGGGCACGGCGACGGTTTAGGGCCGGGAGACAGTTGGTATAAATTTTTAAAAAAATGTTTTACCAATCCTTTTCTTATATGGTGTTTTAACCGCTTACATCCCAACCTAGGATTATGGATTGCCCGTAGTACGAGTAAACGCAGTCGCAATACAACAGGTGATTCTGATAAACATTTTTTGGGAGATGAAAACGAATGGCTGATGAGCTTTTCTAAAGAAGAACTAAAAAAGCGTCCTATTGATTATTTTATTTTCGGGCACAGGCATTTACCGCTTGATCTTAAAGTATCAGGTACATCACGTTACATTAATTTAGGAGAATGGATAAATTACTGCACCTATGCTGAGTTTGACGGAGAAAACCTTGAATTGAAAACGTTTGAAGGCTAAACACGTCGACTCTTTCTGTAACATGTTCTTCATCCTCATTAATAAAAAACTTGTTATCTTAGCGATAGTATGCCTTCACAAAAAGAACTCATAAAACGTATTACAGATTTTAACCACGACAGGGATCCTGAATTTATCAGTTTAAAATATAAGGCCATGCGTGAAGACAATTACCGTTTTTTCAGGGCAACAACACACTTGTTTTATGAAGACATACCAAACTCAAGTATATTGTTTAAAGCACCCTGTGTATGGCTTTGCGGTGATCTTCACCTGGAGAATTTCGGTAGCTATAAAGGAGATAACAGGGTAGCTTATTTTAATATTAACGATTTTGACGAATGTACCTTGGGTTCATTGTTATTAGATATTGTAAGGCTTTTGGTAAGCATTTATATTGCATCCGATAATTTAAAAATATCCGAAAAAAAAGCTCACAAATTAACCGGTATTTTCATCGATACTTATTTTAAAAGCCTCGGTGAAGGCTATATAAAAGTGTTGGAAAAAGAAACAACAACCGGGGTGATAAAACAATTTCTGGAAGAAATAGAAAATCGTAAACGAAAGCCATTCCTAAAAAAAAGAACCGTTTTAAAAAAAGGAAATCTATCTCTCAAAATTGATCACGTGCATACTTCAGAAGTAGGGAAAGTCGAAAAAAACACCGTGGAGCATGCTATACATAAATGGGCTGCCAAAACAAAAAATCCCGGTTTTTTTAAAGTAAAAGATATCGCGTTCCGTATTGCAGGCACTTCAAGCTTAGGCTTAAAGCGCTACATAGCCCTTATAGAGGGTAACGGGACACCTGAAGGCAATTATTTAATTGACATTAAAGAATCTCGCGCTACCTGTTTAAATCATTCTATAAGTGTTAAACAACCTAAGTGGTTTAATGAATCTGAAAGAATTATTGAAGTTCAAAAGCGTTTTATTTCTGATCCTCCCGCTTTACTTCAAGATATAACCATTAACGATAAAACATTTGTATTAAAAGAATTACAGCCGATAGCCGATAGGATCGATTATAAATTATTTGCCGGTAATATCAAAAATTTGGAAGACATTTTAATTAACATGGCAAATATTTATGCTTGGAGTAATCTTAGGGCATCGGGCAGGCAGGGTTCCGCCATTGCCGATAAATTAATAGATTTCGCGAAAAATACCTCAGTAAAAAAAGAATTAAAAGAATACGCTTTTGATTATTCAAAAAAAATGAACCGATATTATAAAGAATATTGTGTTGCTTTTGATGAAGGAGCATTAAATTTAAATGGAAAAAAATGGGATTTATTAACGAAGAAATAATGCAGCTTATTATCGCCTTAGTTATAGGCGGCATAATAGGAATCGAAAGAGAAGTAAGCAGTAAAGCGGCCGGCTTCAGAACCATGATCCTTATTTGTGTAGGCTCAGCACTTTTTACGATTATGTCCATTAAAATCGGGAACCCGGGTAATGAAGACCGGATAGCGGCTAACATACTTACCGGAATTGGTTTTATTGGCGCCGGTGTTATTTTTAAGGAAGGTTTTAATGTGGTAGGGTTAACATCGGCCGCAACCATATGGATAACTGCGGCCTTAGGAATGGCTGTAGGCTCAAAAGACTATAGGCTTGCTTTTGAAGGAGCTCTGTTAACCGTCATCGTTTTATTCCTGTTTGAATATGTGCAAACGCTTCTTACAAGCTACCACCAGCATCGGGGATATAATATTGTGTTTCAAAACGAAGCCAAAACAGAAGAAATCTTAAATAAACTTACTGAAATGACAATTAAGCATGTTAAAAAAACCGAGACAAAAAACAACCATGAGCTTCATGCAACGATTGAGATTTACGGAAGTAAAAAAAAGATTGAAGCATTTAATTATTATTTATTAAACCTTGAGAGTATCAAAACATTTGACAGCTGGATATAGATCTCT
>JBBRHI010000310.1:0-4404 GCA_038222995.1 Bacteroidia bacterium
AACGGCATCACCGATTCTGTAGGCTACCATTCGTGGATGAATACCGATACGCTTTTATATTATAAATTGACGGAACCAAATTCATTAAGGGTATTGAATTTAAGATCCGGGAAAGATGTTTGGATCTGTGACAATCCTTCGCGAGCATTTCGAAAAATACCGGGCAGTTCTAATTTTATTTACGCGATAAAACAGGAGAACACGTTAGAGTTCCGGGTCTATCATTCAGCACTTAAAGAAAGCAGCGTGTATGCAACATACCCGTCGCTTAACGAAGATTTTATATGGCATCCCGAGCTGGGCCTTATTAAAGCGGAAAATTCAGACCTGTTGAATTATAATGTACAGACAAAAAAATGGGACCTGTTAGTTTCATTCAGCAATATAGGCGTTAAGAAAATTACCCGTTTCGTCTTCGATAGTAAATCTAAACAATTAGCGATCGTCAGTAATCTATAAAATGCAGCACATTACCATTTCTACCGATAAAACTAAATTACAGGTAAATTACATTCACCTGTATTTAAGCGAAGAAAGTTATTGGGCAAAACATATTCCTTTAGAAACAGTAAAAAGAGCTATTGAAGGAAGTTTATGTTTTGGAGTATATGATCGCGATACGCAAATAGGATTTGCAAGGGTTGTAACCGATTACGCTACATTTGGTTATTTGGCCGATGTGTTTATTGATAAGGCGTACAGGGGTCAAGGCATTTCGAAACAGATGATGCGTTTTATTATGGATCATGAATCGCTTAAAGGATTAAGAAGTTTTATGCTTGCCACGCTTGATGCACATACCTTATATGAACAGTTTGGGTTTAAGGCCTTAAAAGAGCCGGGACGTTACATGTCCATTAAATTTTTTGAATCCTATTGATCCTCGCTGTTATATATTTTTTACTGTTTTGTTTTTTGGTAAGCAGGTATTCTTTTTTTAAAGAGGAGCACCTGTCGTTTAAGTTTATTTTTTCTGTTATTTTAATTAAAGCTGCAGGCTGTTTTATTTACTATTGGTTTTATTTTATACACAGTAATAAAGGCGACAGCTCAGATACCTTAACCGGCGCAGAAATTATTTACAGCGCATTTGCCCATCATAAACGGGATTTTTTTAAGATGGTGTTCGGCTTTCATTCTAATTTAAGTTCCGATCCTTTATACTCGGCTTATTTTGAGAAGATTCCGGATTGGGGCGATTCGGATTCTACAAGCGAATTTTTTTTAAACGATAACCGAACCTCCATTCGTTTTCATGCATGGATGATGGTCTTCTCACGCGGGCACTACGCCGTACACGCCTTAATGATGATGGTTGTTTCTTTTACCGGGCAATTTGCGTTTTACAAAACCTTTAAAAATTATTTTGCGGGAAAAGAAAAGCTGCTCGCGGCTATTATCTTTATCACACCTTCCGTGTTGTTTTGGAGTTCCGGTATTTTAAAAGAGCCTATTGCCATGGCATTGTTGGGACTGCTTTTGTATTACTTTTTTAAAGTATGTGTGGAGTACCGGTTTAAAGTAAACTATGTATTAGGCTTCATTACATGCTGTTTGTTTTTTACCATCCTTAAGCCGTATATATTAGTGATCATCATCGTTCCCTTGGCACTCTTTTCTTTGGTGAACCGTTTTCACATTAAACGCATGTTTATATTTTATGCGGCTTCCTTATGTATCATTTATACCGGCAGCATATTAACTTTAAAATATGTGTTTCATAAAGATGTGATCAATACGATTGTTGTGCGCCAAAATGATTTTATCAGCTTAAGCAAAGGGGGCATCTTTTTTGTGAATGCTGAAAATTACCTGCGATTGGATTATAAGGATTCGGCTCAGTATACCTTGTTGGATCAAACTACTAAACTATGCCGTTTAAAACCTCATGCGGCATTAATGTATTGGGACCTGGATCATTTAAGAGATACTGTTTTTGTATCGGATAATAAGGATACTTCACTTTATAAATGCTTGCTCGTGTGTAAGCCTGCCGGCTCGGGCATCACGATGCAACGCCTGCAGTATTCTTTTTCATCTTTTGCAAAACTGCTCCCGGTATCCTTTTTTAATGTGTTATGTAAGCCTTTCTTTTACGATGCCCGTTCGGCTTCCGAACTTGTTGCGTCTTTGGAGAATTTAGGATTTCTTTTATTTTTTATGAGCTGCTTTGCATTCCAAACAAAATTCCCCGTAAATAAAAACCTGCTGTATGTATGCCTTTCTATTACCCTGCTGTCCTTCCTTTTAATAGGTATTACCACTACGGTAACGGGAGCCATTGTGCGGTATAAAGTGCCGTTCATCCCTTTTTTACTAATGATTCCTTTACTGTATTTGGATGTTGATCGCTTAAGGAAGCTGCCTTTCCTAAAAGCATTCTTTGATACTAAATCATAATTAGTATATTTATTAACTCTTTTGAAAAATATGAATTTTAGTAAATTATTTCGTAAAAAAACGGTTGCGGCCATTACCGATGAAGAATCACACGGCACCGGGCTTAACCGCGTGCTCACGGTACGGGACCTTACCTTTTTCGGGATCGCGGCCATTATAGGCGGCGGCACCTTCAGCGCTATAGGCAACGCTTGTTTTGCAGGCGGCCCCGGCGTTATTTTTTTATATATTATTTGTGCCATTGCCTGCGGCTTCACCGCTATGTGCTATGCCGAATTTGCCGCACGCGTGCCTGCTTCAGGCAGCGCTTATACATACGCTTACGTTACGTTTGGCGAACTGTTTGCCTGGATCATCGGCTGGGCTCTGTTAATGGAATACTCTATCGGTAACATTTACATTGCCTTTTCCTGGAGCGGTTATTTCACCAACTTAGTACCGGGTATTCCCGAATGGCTTACTACTAATTACACATCGGCGCACCAGGCATTTTTAACGAACAAAGCCGGCGAAGGATTAACCGCCTGGATGTCGTCACCCCAAATAGGAGGCTTACATATTATATTCGATTTACCGGCCGTACTTATTAATTTAGTGATCACTGCTTTGGTATTTGTGGGTACTAAAGAATCGCGCAACATCAGCAATGTGATGGTGATGATAAAGCTGTTGATCATTGTGTTGGTGATCATCGTTGGTTGTTTTCATGTAGACATTGCTAACTGGACGCCTTTTATGCCGCATGGCTTTAACGGAGTTATGGCAGGGGTTTCAGCGGTGTTTTTTGCCTACATCGGTTTTGATGCGGTCTCTACTTTAGCCGAAGAAAGTAAAAATCCGCAGCGCGATCTTCCGCGCGGGATGATCTATTCCTTAATTATTTGTACCGTGGTATATATTATTTTATCCTTGGTACTCACCGGTATGGTGTCTTACGAACTGTTAGGCGTAAGCGATCCCTTAGCGGAGATCTTTAAAATAAAAGGCGTGAAATGGATGCTGTTTATTGTATCTATTGCTGCTGTGGTAGCTATGACAAGTGTGTTGTTAGTATTCCAGATGGGTCAACCGCGTATTTGGATGAGCATGAGCCGCGACGGGTTATTGCCGAAGAAATTCTCGGCCATTCATCCTAAATATAAAACACCGGGCTTTGCCACCATCATTACCGGTTTGGTAGTTGGCATTCCTATCTTTTTTACGGACGAAAACTTTGTGCTGGACTTTACCAGCATCGGTACCCTGTTTGCTTTTGTATTGGTATGCGGCGGTGTATTAATACTGCCGCGTAATACCGACGCTAAAGAAAAAGGAAAATTTAAAATGCCTTACATCAATGCCAAGTGGATTATACCTATTGTTACTGTTTTAGGCTTTGCGGCTATTTATAGCATATACCCTAATTCTATTTATGCCGACGATGCCAACACAGCTTACAATTACCCGATGATTTTATTTTACCTTGCCTGGATCGTTATTGCCGTTTTTACCTTTTTAAGAAACTATTCCCTGATCCCGGTATTGGGTTTACTTTCCTGCTGTTATTTATTAACGGGCATGGGTTGGACCAATTGGCTCATGTTCTCCATTTGGTTACTGATAGGCTTAGTGGTTTATTTTTTATACGGTTATAGAAAGAGTAAGCTGAATGGAGTAGAGGTGAAATTGTAGGTGGATTTGCGAAGAGATTTTAGGTGTTTGGCTTATGCCGATTTATTTTTTGCAGCTCTTCAACATCGGCTCTGTCTTTTAAACGTTCAGATGATATTTTTGATATGATCAAATGTTTATAGTGAATTATTGGGACAGAAATTCCTTCAATATCAGCAATTACTTTTTGACTATAAGCGTCATTAAATTCAACATTACTTATGTAGGTTAAACAATCTACTCTTTCAGGCTCTTCCCAAAAATGAAACGCGAGATGCTTTGTAAAATCAAGTTGCTTTATATGCTCAATTCCTTTTTTATCGAATTGAAAGCCTTTTAATGTTTCAACCACGT
>JBBRHI010000311.1:0-4399 GCA_038222995.1 Bacteroidia bacterium
TCCTAATAACCCGGGGAAGTTAATGGTGGATCCGGATGCAAAGCTTGAAGAGGAACTGATCGTTCGTCCTACCAGCGAGGCTATTATCTGGAATACCTATAAAGGTTGGATCCAGTCATACCGTGATCTTCCTTTATTGATTAACCAATGGGCAAACGTAGTACGTTGGGAAATGCGTACGCGTTTATTTTTACGAACTGCCGAATTCCTTTGGCAGGAAGGCCATACAGCTCATGCTACTAAAGAAGAAGCGATTAGTGAAACCAGACAAATGCTGGATGTATACGCTGATTTCGTGGAGAACTGGATGGCGGTGCCGGTTGTAAAAGGCGTAAAAACCGCCAACGAACGTTTTGCCGGAGCGGATGATACTTATTGTATTGAAGCTTTAATGCAGGACGGAAAAGCTTTGCAGGCGGGCACTTCACACTTTTTAGGTCAAAATTTCGCGAAGGCCTTTGATGTAAAATATGTTACCAAAGATAATAAGCAGGAATACGTTTGGGCAACATCATGGGGCGTTTCAACCCGTTTAATGGGAGCTTTAATTATGAGTCACAGCGACGATAACGGCCTGGTTATTCCGCCGAAATTAGCCCCTAACCAGGTAGTAATTGTTCCTATTTATAAAGGGGAAGAAGGCCTTGCAAAAGTATCGGCAGTGGCAAATGAGATCAAGAGAAAATTACAGGCAATAGGCATTACGGTGAAGTATGATGACAGGGATTCGCAACGCCCGGGTTGGAAATTTGCGGAATATGAATTAAAGGGCGTGCCTGTTCGCATTGCCTTAGGAGAAAGAGACCTGGAGAACGGAACCGTTGAATTAGCGAGGAGAGATACACTGACCAAGGAAACAGTAAGTATTGAGGGCATTGAGACATTGATCGAAAAATTATTGGTTGATATTCAAACCAATTTATTTGAAAGAGCGAAGCAACGTACGCAACAGCTCACCACAAAGGTTGATTCGTTTGATGAGTTTAAAAAAGTACTGGATGAAAAGACGGGTTTTGTTTTAGCGCATTGGGATGGTACTCCCGGAACGGAAGAAAAAATAAAAGAAGAAACGAAAGCTACCATTCGTTGTATTCCATTAAACAATGAACAAGAAGCGGGCAAGTGTGTTTATAGCGGAAAACCAAGCACACAAAGGGTTTTATTTGCAAGAGCATATTAAAACTCCGGATTTGGATTTCGAATTTATATTATAGATTTTTACAAAATTATGTCAACATTAATTATATTTCGTCACGGACAAAGTGTTTGGAACCTGGAAAATAAATTTACCGGTTGGGTAGATGTAGAGCTAACCGAAAAAGGAATAGAAGAAGCAAGAAACGCCGGGGAAAAATTAAAGCCTTTTAAGTTTGATCTTGCTTATGCCTCAGATCTGAAACGCGCTCAAAACACGTTAAAAACAGCGCTCGAAGTGGCCGGTCAACCTAATGTACCTACAACATTTAATAAAGCATTAAATGAACGCATGTACGGTGACCTCCAAGGGTTGGACAAAACAGAGACGGCTAAAAAATTCGGGGAAGACCGGGTAAAGATCTGGAGAAGAAGCTATGATATTGCACCGCCTAACGGTGAAAGCTTAAAGGATACGGCTGCAAGGGTGATCCCTTATTATAAAGCGGAAATAGAACCGAAACTAAAAGAAGGAAAAAATATTGTGATTGCCGCGCACGGCAACAGTTTAAGGGCATTGATCATGTACCTGGAAAATATGACGCCTGAGCAAATTCTTGAGTTTGAAATAGGCACAGCGGTTCCGAGACATTATGAGCTGGATGCGCATTTAAAAGTAGTGAAAGCAGAAAACCTTTAGTGATTAAACGATAGGTATTTATATTGACCATGGAACAACAATTTATAAATTCGAACAGTAAAACGATCGCTATTGATTTTGACGGAACTATAGTAGAGCATGAGTTTCCGAGGATAGGGAAAGAAATGTTATTTGCATTTGCCACTATAAAAGAACTTCATAAAAAAGGCCATAAGCTTATTTTGTGGACCTACCGTACCGGTGATCTTTTAGAGGAAGCTGTAGACTATTGCAAGAAAAACGGTGTGGAGTTTTATGCCGTAAATAAAAACTATCCGGAAGAACAATTTACCGAAGATATTGCAAGAAAACTGATCGCTGATATTTTTATTGATGACCGTAACGTCGGCGGATTTCTTGGCTGGAGCGCTATCTGGCAGATCCTACACCCGGAGGGTGGGGAGTTTAACCATACTTTTAAAAACCACGAAGCCCACACCAATTATAAAAAAGAGAAAACATTTATGCAGAAATTGTTGGGTAAAAAAGAGTAGAAAAAAGCAATACAATTTAAAAAAATTAAGATTAAAGACTGCTTTTCGTACTCTGATAAACGTTAGAATGTTAAAGCAGGCAAAACAAAAAACATAATACAATAATCATATTAAAAAGCAGGGAAGAAATTGAGTTATTGCGGGAAGCCGCATTAAGCGTATCTCGTACATTGGGCATTATTGCTAAAGAACTTAAACCGGGAGTAACATCTGTTTACCTCGATAAAATAGCGGAAGAATACATCAGGGATAACGGAGGCATACCTGCTTTTAAAGGCTACGGAAATAAAAAAAATCCGTTCCCCGCAACACTGTGTATGTCTTTAAATGACGCCGTTGTTCATGGAATCCCTAATGATAAGCCGTTGCAGGAAGGCGATATTATTTCGGTAGATTGCGGTGTTATTAAAAACGGGTACGTAGGCGATCATGCTTATACATTTGCCATTGGTGAGGTAAAGCCGGAGATCCTTAAATTATTGGAGGTTACTAAAGAATCATTATATGTAGGCATTGAGCAAATGAAGAGCGGTAACCGTGTGGGCGATATCAGTTATGCGATTCAGCAATATGCTGAAAAGCACGGCTATGGTGTGGTGCGCGAGTTATGCGGACACGGCGTAGGAAAAAACATGCATGAAGAACCGGAAGTTCCTAATTTCGGTAAGCGCGGAGACGGCCCGAAATTAAAGGACGGAATGGTACTGGCTATAGAGCCAATGATCAATATGGGTAAACGCCAGGTTAAGTTTTTAAGTGACGGCTGGACCATTTTAACGGCTGACGGCCTTCCATCTGCTCACTTTGAACATGATGTTGCCCTTGTAGACGGAAAACCTGAAATTTTATCCACTTTTAAATACATTGAAGAAGCCTTAGGCATTAACGGTACAATGTCGAAAACACTTTAAATATTTATTTTGTTATTTCGTTAAAAAGTATTTACTTGCATAGGTTTTTGAGCAACAAACAAATCAATTATGACGATGAACATTAAAAATTTTAAGTTAAATACTAAAGTAAGTACTATAGGTTTAGCTTCTTTATTAATTTACTCTTGCGGTGACCCAAAGCCGACTGAAGAAACAAACGATAATTTACCTGATACAGATACGGTTAAAGCAATGGCTTTAAATGTTGGCGGTGAATTATTCAGCGTTCCTTCTCCGATACAAACAGCTTTATTGGTTCAAAAATCAGGTGTTGCTTATGACAAAGCAATTCTTAATCCGGGAAACAAAAACGGACAATACATTTCCGACTTTTCACAGGCCTTAAATCTTGGTATTTACGGTGCTGACTTAGGGTACGTAAGTATGTATAATCAAACTCAGCATGCTTTAGGGTACTTAGGAGCCGTTAAACAAATTGCGGATAAACTGGGAGTTTCTGCCGCGTTTGATCAGCAAACTATGAAACGCATCAACGATAATATTTCTAATAAAGACAGTATGTTGGTATTAGTTGGTATAGCTTACCGTGCAAGCGATGCATACCTTAAAACAAACAAACGTACTGAGATCAGCAGCTTAATATTAACAGGCGGTTGGATTGAAAGTATGCATTTTTGTATTGGCGCTTATACGAAAAAGCCTACCGACGAAATTAAATACAGAATTGCTGAACAAAAACAAGCCTTAGGAAGTATTATTAAATTAATTTCATCACACAACTTACCTCAGTCAAATGAATTAGTAAAGGATCTTGAAGCACTTTCTAAACTTTATGAAGGCATTACTACAAAATACAATTATGTAGAGCCTACTACCGATGAAGCGAAAAAAATAACTTATATCAACAGCACAACTGAAATTATGGTTACGAAAGACCAATTAGACGCCATTGCTAAGCAACTTACTGCTATGAGAGATAAAATCATTAATGCTAAATCTTAATAATTTAAAATTGAATATGAAGAAGAATTTATATAAAGCCTTTTTAGTTATAGCAATCGCAGGCTTATCAAATGCTGCTAAAGCTCAATGCGATTATATTGCTAACCTATGCTCTAAACATATAATTTCAAAATTAATATCTGACGTACAGTCATAAAGTTACTAATTATTAAAAT
>JBBRHI010000312.1:0-4395 GCA_038222995.1 Bacteroidia bacterium
ATGTCCCTGTCTATTTGAGTAATATAATTACCTTCTATCAACACATCACAAACATAGCTTTCATCTTCATTAACGAGGGTAGCATTTTTTATAAGTATAGCTTGCATAATTAAATTTGAAACCGATTCTACATACAGTAAATATGCCCGGCTTACAGGGATGTAAATTACAAAATTCCAGATTATTTATTCAAAGAATCCAATATCGTAATTTCCACTTTGGTTAAGCCCGATCTCATAAAATTTAATTGTTTAGCCGCTTTTTGAGTCAGATCAATACTTCGTTTTGATTTTTGAGGTAATCGGTCATTAATGCGGACTATAACTGTAGAGTCATTTTTTAAGTTTCTTACCCGGACGTATGTTCCAAACTTTAGTTTTTTGTGAGCACCGGTAAGACTATCGTTACTAAACTTTTGACCGGAAGTGGTTTTACGGCCGTTAAATTTAGACGCATAAAAGCTCGCGGTACCGATCGTTTTCTTTGATTTAGAAATCGGGTCTTGCGACCTGAGCTTACAGGTAAGTAATAACAGAAGTATTATTAAGCCGTTAACCCTCATAATCCAAAGCTAAGCTATTTTTTATTTTACCCTTTAATAGAAGATCAAAATACTTGCTGTGAGTTAACCTAAATTAACAGTAATGCCAAAATATCACCAAAAACAATCCGCTTTTATAAAACCACAATAATTGTATATTTACATTTTAAATTATGGGTAAAAACCTTGTTATAATTCCTACTTACAACGAAATTGAGAACATTGAAAAAATGATCCATACAGTTTTTTCGTTGACCCGCGAGTTTGAGGTTTTGATTGTGGATGATGGTTCGCCTGATGGCACTGCGGCTAAAGTAAAAGAATTGCAAAAACAATATTCGGGTAAATTACATATTGAAGAACGCAAAGGAAAGTTAGGTCTGGGCACGGCTTATATACATGGCTTTAAATGGGCTTTGGCAAGAGCTTACGATTATATTTTTGAAATGGATTGTGATTTCAGTCATAATCCTGCCGACTTGGTTCGCTTGCTCGAAGCTTGTGAAAACGGCGCTGACGTGGCAGTTGGTTCTCGTTACGTAAAAGGCGGTAATGTAAGCAATTGGGATATGAAACGGATCCTGTTATCCTACTTTGCTTCTATATATGTACGCATGATTCTTTGGATACCGGTAAAAGATACTACTGCAGGTTTTAAATGCTATAAGCGCAAAGTACTTGAAACTATTGAACTCGACAAAATAACATTTATGGGCTATGCTTTTCAAATAGAAATGAAATACAGAGCCGTTAAAAAAGGATTTAAGATTGTAGAGGTTCCTATTATGTTTACCGATCGTGTTTTAGGTGTGAGTAAAATGAGTACCAAGATTTTTAAAGAGGCTTTTATAGGCGTGGTGCAAATGCGTTTTAATAAATAAACTCAACTAAAGTTTTTTAAAATAGTTAGGCTTATTATTTTACAAGCGCACCATTTACGCGCAGTAACTCTGTTTCCGCTACTTTAATGGAGTACAAGGCATTAAAAAATCTTACCTGCGCGTCTTCTAAATTTTTTTGTGTTTGTATGGTTTCCAGTAAGTTTGATTTACCTATCTTATACCTTTCCAAGGATACCATTTGTACAAGCTTAGAGTCTTTAAGGTTTTGCGATTCAAGCTCTAAAATTTGTTTATTGAGCTGAAATGCTTTGTAATTTACAAACACGGAAGCATCTACAACCTGTTCTGTTTGCTGTGTAATATAACGTTGGTTCAATGCAACCAAATTCCCTTCTTTCACTAATCTTTGGTTCCTCATCCCATTAAATAATAACCAGCTCGCTGTTAAACCCCCGTTAAAACCGTTTTGCCTGCTAAGCAACAATTGCCCTGCCTGGCTTTGGCTTCTTGCTAAAGTGTATGAACCGTTAAGCTGAATTAAAGGCAGGTTATTGGCGCGGTATTCTTTAACACGCTGTTGCGCTATTAATTCGGTTTGCCTGGAAATTTGTATCGAAGAATTTGTGCTGATAGAACTCTTTTTCAAATCTTCGTACGTGGGATTATAATTAACCACTATAGTATCTGCCGTATTAAAATCCGTATCAACAGATTGATTAATTAATTGGTTTAATTGCGTTTTGGCATTTAAAAGATCGAGCTCCAATTGATAGATCGCCGATTGTGCCTGGTTATAATCAGACTGCGACAATAACACATCTACTTTCGAATCTGATCCTATGTCCATTTTTAACTGCGCTATCTTTTTCCGTTCCGCATAAATTTCCAGATTTTGTTTTGCCGCATTAAGTAATTCGTTTGTCTTAACTACATTATAATACGTTACTATTATATCGTGTACCGTATTTTCCATTTGCTGTTTTAATATAATACCGTACAACTGTTCATTTTCATTCAGGCGTTTCTTAACGGCAAACATTTTTAACCCGTCAAAAATATTCCACACCGCGTTTACGGAAACTCCCGTGTTATTAGATTGCGCGCCCACTCTATCTTGTACTGCGCCCGTAAAAAATTCCTGGTGAGAATTTATGCTCGCTAAATTTAAATTGCCGTTTACCGTAACAGAGGGAGACATGCCGGCTGCACCGAAATTATTTTGTGCTTTTGCTATTTGCCGGTTTCCTTTTGCAATCAACACATCAAAGTTTTTTTCCAAGCCTATCCTAATGGCATCTTCAACCGTTAACATACTTTGAGCAATTGAGAAGTTGCTCAAAGCCATTAGTATAAAACAAATCTTATATAGTTTCTTTATCATTTTTTTCATCTTTTACGGGTAATGAAGAAATATCATTTTTATGAGCTTTGCCGTCTTTAACCAGGAATGAATAAATAGCCGGTATGACAAATAAAGTAAGTACCATCGAAAATAACAATCCGCCTATAATAACGATACCCATACCCATACGGCTTTTAGAACCTGCACCTAAAGCCAGGGCAATAGGCAGGGCGCCTAGCATGGTTGCCAAGCTTGTCATTAAAATCGGCCTTAAACGGGCCGTAGAAGCTTCTATTAATGCCTCCCTTACTTTTAATCCTCTTTCTCTTAACTGGTTGGCAAACTCAATAATTAAAATCCCGTTTTTAGTAACAAGACCAATGAGCATGATCATTCCTATCTCACTGAAAATATTTAAGGTTTGATTAAAATACCAAAGCGAGAATAAAGCCCCCGATAAAGCCATAGGCACGGTAAGCATAATAATAAAAGGTTCTATAAAACTTTCGAACTGTGCCGCGAGCAGCAAATAAATCAGCAATAAGGCCAACAGAAACGCGAATATAATATTGGATGAACTCTCTGCAAAATCCCTCGAAGCGCCTGTTAATGCGGTAGTAAAATCATCACCCAATACATCCTTTGCAATTATATTCATGGCGTCAATCCCGTCGCCGATTGTTTTACCGGGAGCCAGGCCCGCAGAAACAGTTGCTGCCTGGTAACGGTTGTAGTGATAGAGTTGCGGAGGACTGCTGCGCTCACTGATTTTTACAATATTATCGAGCTGAATCATTTCTCCTAAATTATTGCGGACATACAGATCTTTAATATCGCTCGGGTTATCCCTATTTTCTCGGTTCACCTGCCCTATTACCTGGTACTGCTTATCATTTGAAATATAATACCCGAAACGTTGCCCGCTTAATGACAGCTGAATGGTTTGCGCCACATCAGCAATAGATACGCCTAATGTTCTGGCTTTATCACGATCGATTTCAATAACTAATTCGGGTTTATTAAACTTAAGGTTAACATCAACCCCCTGGAAGGTTGGGTTTTTATTTGCCGCTTCTAAAAACTTAGGAAGCTTCTCTCTTAATTTATTAAAGTCGTTTGTTTCCAATACAAATTGTATGGGCAACGCTCCTTTAGGCCCGCCACCTGAGGAAATAGACTGTTCCTGGATCACAAACACTTTTCCTTCAGGAAATATTCCGAGGTTTTTAGTAATGTATGCCGCTATTTGTTGTTGTGAGCGTTTCCGGTCTTCCGATTGTGTTAAGGCTAACCTTACAAATCCGGTATTAACCGAACCTGAACCTGCAAAGCCCGGGGCTGTTACAGTTAAATTAACTGTTTTTTCAGGGACAGAGTCGGTAACAAAAGCAGACAAGTGATCCATTACTGCATCAGTTGCTTCAAAAGAAGTTCCTTCGGGTGTTGTTACCGAAATCCGCAGCCAGTTACGATCTTCCAATGGCGATAACTCTGATTTTAATTGTGATCCGAAAATAAAAATAGAACCCGTTGATACTGCTAATATAACAAGCGCCCACCAACGCTTTTGCAGAAAGCCGGTAATGGAGTTCCTGAACCCGTTATCTAAACCTTCAAAGAACGGCTCTGTCCATACATAAAATTTACTTTTTTTATGCGGATCTTTTTTC
>JBBRHI010000313.1:0-4390 GCA_038222995.1 Bacteroidia bacterium
AAAAAATAAAGAATTAAAAGCTAAAGATTTATTTCACCTTTTCTTTAATGATATTATTTATTATCAAAGAGGATTAAAATCACAAAAGGGATTATTAGCGAATTGCCAGTACGAAACAAAGACCTATAAAACAAAAGATAAAGAGCCTAAAATTATTGGTGTAAAAGTATTATCAAGAAGTTCTCCTTGTTTTCAGGAATTCAGAATATGGCAAACCATTCACAACTTAGGAATTATAAAAAAAGAAGAGATTATTAATGGAAAACTTAAAATCAACATAGATGTAAGTAATGAATACCTTACCCCGGAGAATAAGGAAAAAATATTTGAACTATTTGATAGTTCTGCAGAAGTAAGCCATGACAGTATTTTAAGACTATTCGGTTTTAAAAAAGACGTAACTGAAAATGGTGAAAAAACTTTCAACTTTAAACTTAATTACCCTGATGATAAAGGTTTTAAAGGAAATGAAACAAAGGCGTTATTTAGAAAAGTATTTAAAAAGCATGGTTTTGCTGAAGAAGGAGAAGAGTATATATGTAACGTTGAGTCTCTAAATCAATTATGGCATATTGTTTATTCTTTACCAGAGGAAAAAGAAATTGTAAATGCTTTAAGCAATAAAAAGTATTTCGATTTGCCTGAAGTTGTTATCCAACATATTTCCAAACTACCAGAATTCCCGAGCCAGTACGCTTCGTTATCTGCAAAAGCTATCAATAAGTTATTACCCTTAATGCGGATAGGTAAATACTGGAATAATGAGGCTATTCAGGCTACAACTTTAGATAGAATTAATAAAATAATAGATGGAGAATTTGATGAAACTATTTCAGATAAAGTAAGAGAAGAAATATTAAAGCTTAATCTAAATAACATCAGTCAATTTACCGGACTTCCTACTTACATAGCTGCTTATATTGTATATGGCCGCCACAGTGAAAGAGCCAATGAAGAAAAATATGAAAGTATAGATGAACTTCAAGTAAAAACACTTATTCCATATAACTCACTACGCAACCCGGTGGTTGAAAAGATAATAAGGGAAACGCTCAGTCTCGTAAAAGATATATGGGCAAATGAAAAATTAGGCAGGCCTGATTACATTCATGTTGAATTGGGCAGAGAGATGAAAAATAATAATGATGACAGAAAAAAGATAGCGGAAGCCAATACAAAAAACAGGGTTGAAAAGGAAAGAATAGCTAACCTTCTAAAAGAATTAAAATACCCAAACTTAAACGAAAATTCTCCTTCAGATTTAGACAAATTCAGGCTTTGGAAAGAAAATGGAGGTAGAAAAGGCGAAGAAGATTTTGACATGCTTTTTAAAAAGAACAATGCTGAATTTGTTAAGGATGCTGATATTGAAAAATACAGGCATTGGGCAGAACAAAATTATCGTTCACCCTATACAGGTAAAACAATTAAGCTAAGTGAACTTTTTACAGAGAAATATCAAATAGATCATATTATACCACGAGCAAAATTTTATGATGATTCTTTCGGGAATAAAGTTGTGGTTGAGGCGGAAGTAAATGCCTTGAAAGATAACAAACTTGCCATACAATTTATAGAAGACAGCCAAGGCAAAGAAATAAACTTGAGCAATGGAAGCACTACTGCCGTTTTATCATTAGAAGAATATAAACAATTTGCAGATGATGTATTTACAAATAGAAAGAAGAAGCGGCATTTAAAATTATATGAAGTACCGGAAGGATTTATTGAAAGACAATTGAATGACACCAAATACATTTCAAGAACAGTTGCCCAATTTCTCCGACCGGTTGCTGTTGGAAATGAAACAGACGAAGGCGTTATTTACACTTCTGGAAGTATTACATCCGACCTTAAAAACAAATGGGGTTTAAATAAACTATGGAAAGAAATTTTAAAGCCACGTTTTGAAAGGTTGGAAGGCATCTCAGGGGAGAAACTTATTCTGCCAAGCGAAACCAACAAAGGCGATTATCATTTTGCAAAAGATTATAAAAGGATAGACCATCGACACCATGCATTAGATGCATTAGTAATTGCATGTACGAGCCGTAGCCATATTAAATACTTGAACAGCCTAAACTCTTTAAGCAATAATAAAAAGGATAAAAGTTATGATAATTGGGCAAAGTGGAAATATTTATTGAATAAAAATAAACAGTTAGAAAACCAGGAAAATGGCATGACTGAGTTTGGTGCTCCGTGGGAAAGATTCTATTTAGATACCAAAGAAGCTGTGGAATCAATTATAGTTTCTCATAAGCCAACTTCAAAACTCATTTCAAAAGCTGTAAATAAATACTATAAATGGAAAGAAGATGAAAATGGGAACTGGGAAAAGAAAATTCATTTGCAGGAAGCACCAAAAGATGATGATAAATATTGGGTAGCAGTAAGACAATCTTTATTTGGGCAACCTTATGGCAAAATACATATAGCAGAATATAAAAAGGATTTAGAAATTAAGGCTGCTCTAAAAGCTCAAATTCAATTTTTAGGTAGAGAAAACAATGACTGGAATACAGAAGACTGGAGAATTGCAAAATCTGAATTAAGAAAAAAAATTGACCAATTAATAAAGCAATTTGACAGTAACGAAAAAGCCATTCTAAATTTCTTATCACTTAATTCTTTGATGGATAGAGAAGGAAATAAAGTTGAGAAGATTGATTTGCTTCAGTTTAAAAAATACGCTTCCAAGAAAGTAAGCATTGATGAGACATTTACAAAAGAAAAAATAGAAAAAATGCCATATTCTAATTTAGAAAAAAATTGGCTAACAAATCTTTTAAAAGAACATCTGCAAGAATACGGTAATGACCCTAAACAAGCGTTCAAAGGAGAAGCGCTTGAAATGTTATATAAGAAGGCTCCATTTTCTATCAATAAAGTAACAAGAAAAGAAAGTGGAGAGAAGATTGAAAAAAATAATAAGTTATTAGATGGGGACGCCGGCGTAAACCAATTTTTTATTGTAGAAATTAAAAATGAATTGAATAAAAAAACAGGTGAATATGTCTTAACTAGAAATTACAGCACACCTAATTTTTTAGATTGTATTGAACGTTTAGCAAAAGGGCTTTTAATTCATGATGATAACCCTAACTCTGAATATATTATTCTTTCACCCGGCGACATAGTATATGTACCAGAAGAAGGAGAAAATACTAAACAAATAAATTGGGATAATAGAAAAGCAATTTCAGAAAAGGTTTACATAATGAAAAGCTCACAAAATTATCAGGCACATTTTTTACCTACGACCGTTAGCTCACTGATTCAACCTTATGATGCAAAATTAAAAAAAGGTGAGTTTGAAAGTATGAATAAATCGGAAAAAACAAAAGATAGAATTCAGGTAATAAAAGAAAACTTTATAAAATTGAAAGTTGATAGACTTGGAAACATTGAACCAATAAAATAAAAATGATTAAACGCACCCTTTACTTTGGCAACCCTGCATATCTTAAAACAAAAGATGAGCAATTGGTGTTTCAAAGCGAAAATACCGGCGAGTTAAAAACGTTGCCCATAGAAGATATTGCTGTGCTCATAATGGATCATCAACAAATAACCATCACACAGGCACTCATATCAAAACTACTGGAAAATAATGTAGCGTTGATTACTTGTGACAGCAGGCACCACCCTACCGGTTTGTTGCTAAACCTTTGTGGTAACAAATTGCAAAGCAAAAAATTTCAGGCACAGGTAGAAGCTACGGTACCACTTAAAAAACAATTGTGGCAACAAACCGTAAGTGCAAAAATAGATAACCAGGCCTGTATGCTGGAGAGTGTACAAGTGGGTGCAAAAAACCTGCGCAGCCTGGCGCAGGAAGTAAAAAGCGGCGATGTTGAAAACCACGAAGCCGTGGCTGCGGCTTTTTACTGGAAAAATATATTTACCATTTTTACAACTTTTAAAAGAGATCCCGAAGGTGAACCGCCCAATAACCTGCTTAATTATGGATACGCAATACTGAGGGCAGTGGTGGCACGCAACCTCGTGGCAAGCGGGCTCTTGCCTACCCTCGGCATATTTCACAAAAACCAGTACAATGCCTATTGCCTTGCAGATGATATTATGGAACCCTATCGCCCTTTTGTAGATAAAGTAGTATGGAACATTGTGCGCATGAATGGCATTTATTTAGAACTAAACCCTGCCATGAAAAAACAATTGCTTGGCATACCCGCTATGGATGTAATGATAAATGGCGAAAAAAGCCCGCTAATGGTAGCTGTACAAAAAACAACTGCATCGCTGGCAAAATGCTTTGAAGGAAAAACGAGGAAGATAATGTACCCGGAGTTTGTGTGATGGGTTGCGGGTTATTAGTTAATGGTTATGAGGGTTTATCAGTTACGGGTTACGGGCTTGATATTGC
>JBBRHI010000314.1:0-4386 GCA_038222995.1 Bacteroidia bacterium
GGCTTATTTTGTTCCGCTTTAAACGCCGGGTTTTTATCCAACTTATCGCCCTGCAATTTTAATTCGTTCTGATTTGCTTTGCTAAGCGCTAAATAAGCGTCAAGTTGTGTTTGAGATGTTTTAGTAATTTCATTGTTTAAAGAAGCAATAGCACTTGCAGGATCAGTAGTTGCGTCGGGTGTTTTAACCTTATAAGCAGGGTTAACTTTCGATAAAATGGCAATGGCTTTTTGTTGTTTAGCTAATGCTTCATTTTCTTTTTCTTCGGCGTTGCTTAGCCCGCCAAGTTTAGCGGCACCTGCAGGATAGGCATTGGCTTCCGTGCGTAATTTTTGCGCCTGTTTGTAATTAATGGCAGCCTCATCCGTGAGCATATTGGCCTGCGAAATATCATCACTTGTTTTTGTGCCTGTTAATTTTTGTAATTCGTCCAGGTTAGCCGCGTTTACATCAAATTTATTTTTATTTTCTTTATCAAGTTCTCCCGATGCCTGTAATTTTTTGTCTACCGCCAGTTTTTCATTATCCTGAGCTTGCTTTAAAAGGGCGTCTTTCTCAGTTCCTTGTTTTGTTGCCGATTCTTTTCTTTCTTCCAGCGCTTTATTACCAAGGGCTTCGGCTTCGTTTAATAAAGCAGCCGATTTATTCTCGGTATTTGCTTTTATAGTGGTTTCTGTAGTGGCAATAAGGGTATTTAAAGTAATCTCATTTTGTTTTGCCGTTTCAAATTTTTTATCGGCTGTTTGTTTTAAAGGTAAAGATGAATTTTCTTTATAACCGTTATAAGAAAATACTTGAAGGGCTGCTCCCGAATTGGCATTTAAACCCGATTTTAATTTTTCCAATGCGTTTAAATAGGCACTGTTATCGTTAGCCACAGAGGTATTGATGGGTTCAATAGCTGCATTATTTTGAGTTGAATTATTTGTAACGGATGCAGTGTTTGTTTCAGAACCTGCAGCGTTAGAGGCTATGGCAGACGCGGTGCCTGTGTTGGAAGTATTTGCCGCATCCATCGTATTTGCAATAACGCCTGAATTAGTGTTATCGGGGTTTGTTGTAGTTCCGTTATCGACTGTAGTGTTTGTATTGGCAGCATTGCCGGCAATCCCATCAGGACCGATCTTTTTTAATGCTGAGGTATTTGATGCGATCAATTTATCGTTAATGGCTTTTTGGTTTTCGAGTTCTTTAATCTCCTTATTTAATTTTTTCTTTTCAGCGGCGTCTTTGGTTTTAGAAACTTCATTTTTGTCAATAGAAGCAAGGTCGGCAATGTCTTTATTATAATTTTTTAAAATTTCATTTTGAACGGTTAACTCTTTTGCATTTGTCTTATCAATTTCCTTTCCTTTAATATCAGCATCATATTTTTTCGTGATCCCTTCATACGAAAGCGCATCCGTTGATTCATTAGTTTTAATGGATGATGCCGTATTATTATCGTTTCCTTGTGATGTTGTATTATCCTGTCCCTTATTGTCAATACTTGTAGAGTTGGTTGTATTGTTACCTGTGTTATTATTGATGGCTACACCGCCTGTATTTTGATCAAGGATGTTATTAGCTATTTCCAACTCTTTATTTAATCCGGCTACCTGGTTTTGCAGACCTGCTATTTTTTGATTGTTATTTTCCAGCTCTTTATTTTTAGTGTCAATATCACTGTTTAACTCACGAATTTGTGCCGAAATGTTTTCTTTCAATGATTTGTCGTTTTCATTGGCAAGGTCAGTTTCAAGGGTACCTGTTTCTGTTTTAATGGAATTGATGTCACTTACAATTTCATTATTTTTCTTTTCTGATTTTTTTAATTCGTTTTGTTTCAGTTCCAGTTCCGCTTTAATGGAAGATATTAATTCATCGGATTGGTTCGGTTGTTTCGAAATAGCATCCAGCTGTTTTTGAATCTCTTCTAATTTGGTAAGCGCTTCTTTATTGTTTTTGTTTTTTGTTACAATTTCAAGTTCTTTAATGTATTGGTTGGTAAGGTCTGCTTCTTTTTGTTTTTGATCTGCATCCACTTCCAGTTTTTTCGCCAAGTTGGTAGCGGTATTTGCTATGGCGGTAGCCGTTTTCGCATCTTCTTTCAGCTGATTTATTTTAACGGACTCCTCATTTTTTTTGGCAACATCCGTAATCGCATTTGAGTTAGCCGTAGCTTCATCTACCTGTTTTTGTATAGCAACTGCTTCGGCGGTTTTTTGAGTAGCCAGATCAAATGCTTCCTGCGCATCCTGCTTTAATGTTTTACTTTCGTTTTCCGCTTCTATGGCATCCGTTTTAGCTATGGTGAGCAACTGCTCGTTTGTTACATTTTTATTGGTATTGGTTTTAGGATTGCCGGTAACGGTATTACTGCTTGCTGTAGGGTTAGTAGTGTTTACTGAATTTAAATTAGCATTATTACCCGCATTCGTATTTAAATTTTTAGGAACTTCTTTCAGGTTATTATTGTAAGGCTCGTTTTCATTAACTTCCAGTTTGGCTTTCTTCTCAATCAGGTCTATCATCATCGAGTAATTTTCGTCGGCAATTTGTCCGTCAAAATAGTTAATGATCTTTAATACTTTTTTCTCGTAGGAAATAACCTGTTTGTAGGGTTTTAAAGAATACGCAATGGGCATTTGCACCCCGTCCGATTGAGTTGTAAGCCCGGGCGTTTCTACCGTGAAAATAAACTTTCCGCCGTTAGGCAACTCCATATAATAGTCGCCGTTCTCTTGTGCTTGGTATGTACCAACGATCTCACCGTTGGCCATATTTTTTACCGTAATTTTTGCCAGTAAGCTTTGCGTTACATCTTCTTTAACAACCGTTCCTTTTAAAACGGCAAAATTCATAGGCCGGCGCTCTGTATTAATTTTCAATACGTCAATTTTGCCGTAAGGGCTGTAACGGCCTGTACTGAAAAACGCCGTCTTCTCCAACGAATCGGTTACAAATAAAATATCATCATCGGGCGAGTTTATGGGAAATTCAAGGTTTTCGGGCTTACTCCAACTTTGTGTTTCGGGATTGTAAGTTGTTTTAAATACATCATAACCGCCCATGCTGTTATGCCCTTTCGAACTAAAATAAAGCGTTTTACCGTTAGGGTGTAAAAAAGGATAATCCTCATCGTATTCAGTATTTATGGGGGCAGGCATGGCTTGCGGCTTGCTCCAACTACCGTTCGGCAAACGGTTCACAAAATAAATATCTCTTCCGTTGCCGCCGCCATCGCCGTAACTTGAATAATACACGCGCTCCCCGTTCCTTGGCAAGTAAACAACCGATTTATCTTTTTTCCTTTTATCGTAACCGGTTTTAAAATCATCCGGTTTCACTAATAATTTTCCGCCAATATCCTTAATGTCGTAGCTTCTGAAATAATCGGCTTCGTTTAATTGTTTTTTGCTGATGATCACAAGATCGGATAAATTAGATAATAAGCGTTTACCGTTTTTACAAGCGGCAATTTCACGGTCGACCTGTAATTTTTTGATAGAAGAAGCACTTGCCGTTTGTTTATACTCTGTATAAAGTTTTATGGCTTCATCAAATTGATAATTAATATGATATGTTTTACCAAGGTAAAATTTGGCATCTTTAGACTCCTCATTAGGACTTTTCAGGGCGATCCGAAAATACATAAAGGGTTTTTTCTTGTCAGGTTCCGTATATAACATACATACCCCCAGTTTGTAATTGTATACGGGATCTTTGGGATAGAGAGAAACCAATTGCGAATAAAGCTTATAAGCAGCGTTATAATCTTCGTCTTCAAAAAAACCGGAAGCCTGTTTTTTCAGTTCATCTTCGTTTTTAACCTGTGAAAAAGTGGCAGTATAGCAAAAAAACAACAGTAATACGTAAAAGTGGCTAATACGTATGTGGTTAACACAAAAAATATGTTTAAAAGGGTTCAGATGCAAACTCAAATTTAACTAAAAAACCTAAATATTTAGTATAATGATGCCAATTATTGAACTTTTACATAAATTCTCCAAAATCTCTTTAGTACCAATGCTTTTTGAGGTAAATAGTATTTTTGTTTTATAAAAACTAATTGTATGTTTGCAGAAATAATAATTTAACGATAAAATAACACACATGAAAAAAATTTACTTAACATTAAGTTTAGGAGTTCTTATCCTAGGAGCAAATGCTCAACAAAAGTTTGCAAAAAAATTAACTCCACACAACATTGCTACTGCTGTGGTTGTTAATCAGGATGCAGCTAAAGCAGTATCTACTACTACCCTTATGCCTGCAACATTCAGCGGAAGCGGTTGTGCAACCAATACTGCGAACATTGTGTATTACTCAATTACACAATATACAGCTACACCAAGCTATACGGTTGATGCAAGAGGTTTTGCTTTTGGTACTAACCTAACTTAT
>JBBRHI010000315.1:0-4381 GCA_038222995.1 Bacteroidia bacterium
TTAGCCATGTATATAGCGTTTCCGCCCCATCCGCTGCCTATCTCCAATACATGGTCAGTGTTTTTTAAATTGAGTTGTTGGCATAAGCGATCGTATTTTGCTAACTGGGCATCCTGCAAGGTCATGTTATCTTCCTTATAGTAAGCGGAAGAATAAGTCATGGTAGGATCCAGGAACAAGGCAAAAAAATCATTATTTAAATCATAGTGCTCCGAAATGTTTTTACGCGAACCGGCAATGCTGTTAGCTCTTTTAGAATGATAAACTTTATTAATGGCTTTTAAAACATTCAGTATAAATGATTTTACGTTACTACCCGAAACCGTAGGAGCATGATCTATATTTAATAAAAACCATTTAATGACATCCGTAATATTATCTGTATCCCAATCACCGTCTACATACGATTCACCAAAGCCAATATCGCCGTATAAGACACAGCGTTTAAAAAATGCGGGGTTTTTGATGAACATATTGCATACTACACCGGCGCCGTTGCCAATGGTCATTTCAGAGCCATCGGGCAGTGTAATAATTGCTTTTCCCAAAGGCATTTTTGCCAACAGGCCTAAAATTACTTTTTGATAAAAACCTTCCTTGGGTGATGCTATGCTAACTGAGGTAGACATTTTTTTTACGTTACGAATATATAATTTTATTTTTTAATTCTTGTTATACTTACGATATACGTCCTTTTGCAGATTTAACATCTCACCTTTTCTACGGTAAGGGATCTTCTTTATCCAAAGCAATAACGCATGCCAATGAATAAGGGTAATAATGCGCAACGTTAAAAACGGAAAACGAATGCTGTACCATAACAAATTGAGGTTGTTCAGCGGTTTTTTGTTACCCGTTAAAGTGCTTATAAATACACGCTCTTCTTTATCAAAGGTATCTATACGTACATTTAATGTATCGTCGGGAATATTTAAATTAAAATCAAAATTGGCATCATGATTAAAAAAAGGCGACACGTAAAAATACTTGGTTGTATTTAAATGATACGTGTTTTCGGTAAGTGTTTCCTTCTTTAATAAATAGGGTTTCAGCTCTCCAAAAGTATTACCTACCTCTGCAATGCTGCATACAGGCTTGTTGTTTAGATCAAACACATAATAAAAAGAAACAGGGTTAAAGTTATAGCCCAGGATATTTAAATTCGTTAAACACATTATTTTACCTATGGAAGTACTTATACCGTTATGGCTTAAGTAATCTGTAATATGCTGTTTCGTATTTTTTGAGGCATCGGGTTTATCGATCGGTAATTGTAAATGTTCTGTATCGCGAAAGCTGAAAAAATTAAAGCGGTTAAGACTAAAAAACGTTAATGTCTTTTTCAGTAATTCCAATTCATCCAGGTCAATATAAAACATAAACACGTTATAGTGAAAGCGGTGCTTTTTTGGAGCAAGCCTGTGGTGCATAACGGTAGCTTTATAGAGAGATGAATTCATTATTAAGAGTTGTTTAACCGCATAGATATATACAACAGATAGAGTTACCAGTTTGTTTATAGTTTACCTGATTCCTTCAACATTCCTTTACATAGGTCAACAGCGCTTTTATAAGCATCTTCATGAAAACCGTATTTAAAATAGCTTCCGCAAAAATAGAGCGGGCCTTTTTCATTTAAGGTGTGCAGTTCATGCTGTGCTTTCATAGCGGGAACATCAAATAACGGATGTTCGTAATCAATTTCTTTAACCAGTTTGCCCTGATCTATACTTCCCGGAACGGCATTAATGGAAACAAAATAGTTTTTCTTTTCCGAAACTCCCTGTAGCCGGTTCATCCAGTATATTGTTGTTGGAAGCAGTTTCCCGTTTTTTTCCTCAATGCGGTAATTCCAGCTGCTCCAGGTGCGTTTATTTTTTGGCATCACCATTTCATCCGTATGAACGGTTGCTTTGTTTTTTTCGTATTTAAAAACCGATAATAAACGGCGTTCCGCATCAGTTGGCGTATCAAGTATCTTCAGTGTTTCGTTGGCATGAGATGCAAAAATAACTTTATCAAATTCGTGTTGTTGTCCGTCAGCTAGCGTTACGAGCGCTTTTCCGTCACCTGTTCGTTTTACGTTAACAGCACCGTTATTAATATGTATTTTATCTTTAAACGGTTCAATTAAAATGTTCCTGTAAGCCTGACTTCCGTTGTGTAACGTATACCATTGATGTTGCGTGTTCAATCCCAAAAAGCCGTGGTTCTTAAAAAACCGGATCAATGCAACAGCCGGAAAATCGAGCATCTTATCCATAGGGGTGCTCCATACGGCTGAGCTCATGGGAATCAAATATTTAAGCAGCATCTCTTCACTGAACTTAAATTCTTTAATGTATTGGGCTAATGAATAATTTTCGTACTCCGGTTTATCCAGGATTTCCACACTTATTTTATTGAAGCGTGTAATTTCCCTCAGCATGTTTATATAGCCGATATTAAAAATATTTTTTCGTTGCGCAAATAAACCGTTTAGGCCCGAGCCGCAATACTCAAGTCCCGTGGGAGCATATTGCACACTAAAGGACATATCCGTTTTTTTGATCGGTGCTTTTATTTCTTCAAATAATTTACACAGGTTAGGGTAGGTTTCAAAATTAAATACCATAAACCCGGTATCCATGTAAACAGGCTTACCTTCTTCGTCAACGGTAATTGTATTTGTATGTCCGCCTATGTAATTATTCTTTTCAAAAAGCGTGATGTCGTAGGTGTGCTGTAATAAATGCGCACATCCCATACCGGCAACACCTGTTCCTATAATAGCTAATTTTTGCATTAATGTGTGGTTACTGAATTTACAAATCGTTCAACGGCGTAGGTCGATAATTGTCCGCTTGGCCCGTTAATGTTATAATCGCAGCCATGTGTGGCCCAGGGTAAATTTAAAAAGTAATACCTTACATGAGTTGCTTTAAGTTTTTCTGTTAATCGCACACTGTGGTAATAAGACACTAAAGCATCATTAGGGCCATGTATTAATAAGGTTGGTGTTGATTGTTGTGTCACATAATTACAGGACGTACTTTCCTCATAAATTTTCGGAACATCCTTTATTAATCCACCTAAATAGTCGCTGAATACTTTATCTACATTTAAAACTAATTTGTTGCTTTTTATTTTTGCGCCCCAGGCCATATCGGCGGGCCCATATAATGAAACAACACCTTTTATAGCGGGGTCGTGAAATGTATATGCTGCCATTAAGGCAATTTGTGCGCCGGCCGAACGGCCCAGTAATATAAAATTGCCTGTGTCAATATTTAATGCTGCCGAGTGTTGTTTTAAATATGCCAATGCTTCTTTAGTATCCTCAATTGGTGCAGGGAATTTATAGGCAGGGGCTAGCCTGTAATTTATAGCTGCTACATGAATTCCCCGATTTGATAAATAACTGTTCAATGCCGGTAATTGTTTACTATCGCCTGAGCTCCAGGAGCCGCCATGAATCACCACTATACAAGGCGCTTTTATTTTTCCGGCCGAATAAAAATCAATATTCAAATCGCGGCCCGGTGTTTTTTTATAGGTAAAAACTTCAGGGTCAATCTTTTTAATGCCTACACCGCTAAACATTTTTGTAAACGAATAAGGTTCGCTTAATTCATTAGTTAAATTAGCAGACGGAAAGGTTTCATTAAACTCTTCAAGCTTACTGCCTCTCACGTAAGCTTCTATTACAGGAAGAGAATAGATAATAACAGCAAGCCCTGTAACAATTAACACCGGCAATTTATAAGAATTAGTATGAATGCACACTCCGAAAAACGCCAATGATACGATTAGCGGTATGTAAGGAAACTCAGTGACTGCAACTGCCACCAACCAAAAAAAATTAGTGGGCGCTTTAAATAAAGCCAATAAGGATATTAAAAATAAAACAATTGCTACAATTAAACGCCACATATTAGTTGGCTTTTTTATTAAATAAGTAATGGCTCACAATCCACTCTTCCCCCTTATTGTAGCCCCAAAGCTCAGCACAGGCCATGTAAAAAATACGCCAGTAAACCCACCATTTTACGGCTTGTTCTTTACCGTAGGTTTTTTCGAACAAAGGCATAATCTCCGCCTTATGTTTATCCATATTTTGGAGCCATGCTTCCGATGTTTTGCTGTAATGCATACCGCTTACATGCCAGTGTTTCTCAATAGATAGATGTTCATTAAAATAGAGCAGCAGGTCATCGCTCGGCATAATACCGCCCGTAAAAAAGTACTTGCTCATCCAGTCAGTTTCGTTAATTACTTCAAACTTATAGGCGTATTCCTTATGTGTAAATATATGCACGAACAATTTTCCGTCTGCATTTAAAAGGCTAGACACTAAGTGCATCAGTTTTTGATAATTGCGCATGTGCTCAAACATTTCAAC
>JBBRHI010000316.1:0-4375 GCA_038222995.1 Bacteroidia bacterium
TAGTTATTTTATTTTCAATTAATCACCCAACGCAAGCTGCATCTGCAGGCTTATGCGCATCTTTTTCCGTAGAGCCTTTCGGCACAGTTACTTCAATAATTAACTGGCGTGTAGCGGTGCTTTGAAACTCAAAGGTAGGCTCATCTTTAGCAGTAGCATTATCGTATAAAATTTCATTTGTTTTTGCATCAAAAATTTTATAATTCAGTTTAGCGCCAAAGCTTGTCTCGCAGCATACATTAATCCTGTAATCCATTCCTTTATAAATAACGCAACGAATTTTAGACGTCATACCCTGGTTAAATAATCCGCTTTTTGATTGTGCATTATAATTCCAGCCACTCTCACCATGCTTTGAATCTACGCCGCAATTTTTACGGTGAAAATTACTGCATGCACCGGTTTGCGAAAATGAATATACCGTGCTTAATATAAATAATGTTATAAATATCTTTTTCATATGTATGTTTTATTTAGTTAATGTATATGAATTTCTGATTGATTTAATTTTTTCGACAATAGCTTTATATTGATCAGCCGTCATCACTAAATCTTTACCGCCACCCAATACTTTTGCATTTTTATCCGTTGATTTTACAGGCATTGCATCTTTTTCAGCAATCTTATTAAATTCGGCTTGCAATTCTTTAAATTGAGCTTCTACCTGTGCAACATTAGCATCAGATTCGTATTTAGTTAAAAATTCAATTAAGTTATCTAATGTGTATTTTTGATCCGCTAAACGCTCTACAACAGGGCTTTTTTCTTCATACTTCGTTAAGTTGGTTGCAATGAATAAACTTTCTATCCATCCTCCGGCAACTACTAAAGATAAAGTAGGGCCTTGTTTACCGTTTTCTAATGTTTCAAAAGAAGAAAAATAAACATCATCCGTAATAACCGATAAGGAATCCGGGTTCCCTAAGTTCCCCTCTAAACGTTTTAATACTTCGGGCTTAATGGCTGAAGAAACTCCTATTTGATCGCCTAACTGTTTTACTGTTTTAAAATATTTCAACGCTTCAGAACCGATCTCAAAAATACTGCAATAGCTAAGATCGCAACTGTAAATACCAAAGTTTAATGCTTTCGATTTATTATCGGTATAACTTTTTTGATTATCAGGACTGTTTAAAAACGCCGTATTCTTATTGTTTTTTCCACCGATCATTTTAATGAAAGTAAGCATTTCACCGGGAGAAGGAACCTGAAAAAACGTTTCAGTTGTAGGAGGTGCTTGCATTTCGGTTTTAGTTGAATCGCCGCCGCCGTTCATATCGTCTCCTCCTTCATTTTTTTCGCCGCCTCCGCAAGAAGCAAGCATTAACCCCACCGCTAACGGTGCAATTAAAAAATAGTTACGTTGCATAATCATATACTGTTTCGGTTTTTATTTGTTTGCGATTAATTTAGCTACTAAATCTGCTGCTTCTTGTAATTGAATAGCAGAATATACTTTTAATCCTGATTCATCAATTAATTTTTTAGCCTCCACAGCATTGGTTCCCTGTAAACGTACAATAATAGGAACGTTAATGGTTCCCATATTTTTATATGCATCAATAACACCTTGTGCAACGCGGTCGCAACGAACAATACCTCCGAAAATATTTACTAAAATTGCTTTTACGTTTTTGTCTCCTAAAATAATGTGAAATGCTTTTTCAACACGTTCGGCATTTGCAGTACCGCCAACATCAAGGAAGTTAGCAGGCTCACCGCCGCTTAATTTAATAATATCCATAGTAGCCATTGCCAACCCTGCTCCGTTAACCATGCAACCAACGTTACCGTCTAACTTCACATAATTTAATTCCGCTTTGCGGGCTTCCACATCCACAGGATTTTCTTCTGTTTCGTCGCGCATGGCTTCAATATCTTTATGGCGGTATAAAGCGTTATCATCGATAGTTACCTTAGCATCCACCGCAATAATTTTATCGTCGGATGTTTTTAAAACCGGGTTGATCTCAAACATGGATGAATCAATAGAATCATATGCTTTATATAAAGCCGCAACAAATTTTGTCATTTCTTTAAAGGCGTTACCGCTTAAGCCTAAGTTAAAAGCAACTTTACGGCACTGGAAATCACGTAAACCAACCTTAGGGTCAATTTCTTCTTTCCAAATTAAATGAGGGGTAGCTTCAGCCACTTGTTCAATATCCATTCCGCCTTCGGTACTGTACATAATAATATTACGGCCTGTTGAACGGTTCAATAAAATACTCATATAAAACTCCTTTGTAGGAGTAGCACCCGGGTAATAAACATCCTGGGCAACTAATACTTTGCTTACCAATTTGCCCTCTGCACTTGTTTGAGGAGTAATTAAATGCATACCGATAATATCGGTAGCACGTTGTTTCACTTCGTCTAAATTTTTGGCTAACTTAACACCACCGCCTTTACCGCGACCACCTGCATGTATCTGAGCTTTAACAACAACCCAATCGCTGTTATATTTTGCTTTCATCTCTTTTGCTGCTTCTACAGCCTGTTCAGGCGTTTCAGCAACAATACCTTCCTGAATGGCAACGCCAAAACTTTTTAGTATACTTTTTCCTTGATACTCGTGTATGTTCATAATGGGATAGTTCTTAAATTTGCTCTCAAAAATAGGGTTTTTATTGGAAAGGCAAACATTTTTAGTAAAATAATTGGTTCTATGCCGGGCATTAAAACACGCTTAAGTAAATTAAAAATTCGGGCAATAAACTTAAAACGATGATAAGTTATCCTAAAACCTCTACCACGAACAACAATTACTAAGCCAAAAAATTTTCTATCACACGGTAAACCGATTCTAATTCACTTTCAGTAATGCAATACGGGGGTATCAGGTACACGATATTTCCCAGTGGCCTAACAATTATGTGATACTTTAAAAAATAAGAAGCAATGCTTTCGGAAGCTGCATTTAAATAATGCGTATGTTCTTCGGTATTAATTTCCAATGCTAAAATAGTGCCTAAATTCCTTATGTCTGTAAGCTTTGAATTACTTTTATGTTTTACTTTAAAAGCCTCATGTTGCTTTGAGATCATAGCAATCTGCTGCATGGTCTCTTCTTTCTCCATCAGGTCCATACTTGCCAAACCGGCTGAACAGGCCGTTGGGTTTGCCGTATAACTGTGCCCGTGAAAAAATGTTTTTGTTTTATCATCACTCACACAGGCATCGTAAATAAATTGTGCGCAGCTTGTTACACCTAAAGGCATATAACCTCCGGTTAAGCCTTTGGATAAGCATATAATATCGGGCTTGTGGTTCAAATGATCACTTGCAAAGAATTTTCCCGTTCTTCCGAAACCTGTCATGACTTCATCAGCAATACAAATAACGTTATGCGTTCTGCATAAGGTAATCAGTTCATCAAGATGAGCCGCTTCATACATGATCATTCCGGAAGCGCCCTGTACCAAAGGCTCAAAAATAAACCCGGCTATATCGTTATGATTGGTGAACCAGCCTTGTAATGTTGATTTTATTTGTTCTATATTTTCCGCATCGGGAACAGGAATATGGATGACATCGAACAATAAATTTTCGAAGGCGTTATTAAATACATTACGCGCCCCTACACTCATGCCGCCAAACGTATCGCCATGGTAAGCGTTTTCAAAAGCAATGAATTTCTTTTTTTGAATGCCGTTATTATGCCAGTACTGAAGCACCATTTTTAAACCAACCTCTACAGCTGTTGAACCGTTATCGGAATAAAATATCTTTGTTTGATTTTCCGGCAAATGCTCTATTAAACGCTCCGCTAAACTAACCGCGGGCTCATGGGTAAAGGCACTGAAAATAGCATGCTCCAATGTATGAAGCTGCTCACTTACTTTTTGTGACATATAAGGATGGCAATGCCCGTGTAAATTAACCCACCAACTTGATATGGCATCCAGTAATTTATTACCGTCCGCATCATAAAAATAAGCGCCTTCGCCTCTTACTATCTGCACGGGCGCTTCCGCGTATTTTAAATGGGTAAAGGGGTGCCACACATGTTGGCTGTCGCTTTCTATAATGGAATGAGTCAAGATGTTTAGATTAAGAGTTTCCAAAGTTACCTTTCTTTTTTCCTTTATTTAAAAAAATCATGCTTGAAATTTAAGTCCTCTGTAATAAATAAAAATAAGATAGCAGTCTTTTAATATAAAGTATTTGGGCGTGTCCCGCCGGTTGGCGGGTCAGGCTATCACTTCAATCTTTTATTTCACTGTGTTACATAAAAGGATTTACGTTCTATCCTTCACGCGGCTTCAACTTTGAGTTTTTGACTTTACCGTTCATTGGTTGGTTTTGCGTGAGTGATTGCAGCGAAAATCCTTTTGCCTGTTCCTTGCAAAAGATTGCAGCAAAAAGCACGACT
>JBBRHI010000317.1:0-4372 GCA_038222995.1 Bacteroidia bacterium
TAATTACCACACTTAATATCCCCAATGTATTTACGCCCAATGAAGATAACTCAAATGATACATGGCACTTTGACCTTAAAAATGCAAGTAATGTTACATTCAGTATTTACAACAGGTGGGGGCTTTTAATGAAAAACTCAGGTATAAACACGCACAACCATATTGAGTGGGACGGCAGAACCACAAGCGGGGAAGCTTGCAGTGCCGGGGTTTATTTTTATGTACTACAGTATACGGACAATACCGGGCAGGCTCAAAAAAAGAACGGGTATATTACGTTGATTAAGTAAGTTGTTATTTTTAATACAGCTAACCAATAGTAATACAGGAGATGTTTATAAACAAAAACTCATCATACAAAAATAAATTAACAACTCACTTAAAGCACAGCGGGGGTTTCCTGCTGTGCTTTTTATTTAAGTGTAATGCAGTTTTTACGCAGGTTAATTTAGTAGTTGACCCTAGTATGGAAAATTATTTTAAATGCCCAATAGCAACAACAGCCAACCAAGGGTGCTATACATGGCATTCTTTGGATTCGATGAATAATACAGTTAATGCGGTTAAAGATTGTTCACCTGTTTATTTGAATACTTGTTCTCTTTTTCCGGACAACAGTTGCCCTCAAAATTATGCACAGGGCTATAGCTATATGTATCCTCGAACAGGGAACGGTATGTATATAAGTGTTTTTTACTGCGATCCAGTTACTTGTAATGCCAATTATAACCGAGACTACCTGCGGGGAAGACTAAGAACAAACTTGATTAATGGACAAGAGTACTGCGGAAAATATTACGTAAGCTTATATAAAAGTATGATGTATGGCGTTGATCGTTTAGGGGCGTATTTAGACAACGGTGCTTTAGATATTAACTATGAATGTTTACCTATTGCGGCAACACCTAATTTTGAAAACCCTGCATTTAATTACATTACCGATACAACAGGCTGGACAAAGATACAGGGTTCCTTTACTGCCAACGGAACGGAAACGTATATTACCATTGGCAACTTTTACAGCAACCCTAATACACACAGGGTATTATTTAATGCCGCCTCCATGTGGCAGGAAAGTTATTATTATGTAGACGATGTCAGCATCATACCCATTAAAATTACGGCCTTTGCGGGGAACGATGCCACTATTTGTTTAAGCGATTCTATTGTATTGGGAAGGCCGCAGGAAATAGGGCTGGAATGCCTTTGGTTCAAAAAAGACAGTTTAACGGCGTTTAGCAATAATAGCAGTTACACCTTTAAACCAAAGAAAACCGGCACTTACAGTTTTGTTCAACAAATGGATAATTGCAAACTGACGTATGATACCGTCACCGTCACCGTTGTTGAAGATTGTAATGTAATTACCACACTTAATATCCCCAATGTATTTACGCCCAATGAAGATAACTCAAATGATACATGGCACTTTGACCTTAAAAATGCAAGTAATGTTACATTCAGTATTTACAACCGTTGGGGACTTTTAATGAAAAATTCAGATATAAACACACATAACCATATTGAATGGGACGGCAGAACCACAAGCGGAGAAGCTTGCAGCGCCGGGGTTTATTTTTATGTTGTTAATTATACAGATAACAAAGGAGAAGCACAGAAAAAGAACGGGTTTATCAGCTTGTTCAGATAGGATTTAGCCGCATAGGGATATAGGAGAAATAGGGGAAGCAAGAGATGTTAAAGACTGCAGGGACAGTTTCGGTTAGAGGGAAGTAAGAAGGACATGCTTCATCTCTAGGCCGGTGGGCACCTTCCGGAATTAAGTTCGGAACAGGCTCATAAAGGAGAATTTGGTTTAACACCGGAGCCATACGTCTCTCATACTTTGGTAATGGTGCGCTTGTTTGTTTAAAAGCACAATCCAACGTGACTTCCAATACTATGCGCGATTTGTAGTTAACCCAATATGCACACAGTGGGGCAAAAACAGAATTAAATGCTAATAAGGAACATGAATTTTAGGTTGTAAGGTGTGATGCGTATAACCTCCAAAATTGCAGCCTCCCTAACAACTAAGGCAAATAGCAATCCATACTATCCTCTTTATACATTAGTCTGAGGCATTTGTAAGCAAAATGCTGCTAGAGTGCCTTAGAGTGCAGCAGCTCGCTTAAAAAATGAGATCACGGGTACTTCATGTGTAGGCCAAGCGAATTAAACCGGTCTTACTGAATGCCGGAACGGGTTAACAGCACCACGTAATGCGGCAATTCTCTGCAACAATGCGTCCATAACCTAAGAGCACGCGCGCATTGCCCGGTATAATGCGCTCATCTTACGGTTTAATGGACCCATAAAATGGGGGAGTGCACCCGGTGTGTGGTATTATGCGCGCATTTTATGATGCAATGCACCCATTACCGGGGATTAACGGATCCATACAATGATAGAATGCGCCAATGGAAGCATGTTATGCGCCCATTTTACCGGTTAATGTAGCCGGTAGATAAGGGAATGGAGCCGGTAACGGATAGCGTGGACCCATTTTATTACTTAATGCCGGCATTCCGGGACAAAGTGCGCGCATTATTTAGGGAAATTACCTATTCATAGGATATTAGGGTAGCTTTTTAAACTGCTCAATAGAAGACGTTTATAAAGCAAGGCAGCAACATTTTATACCCTCAAAGCTACTTGATCTTTAGTTTACCTTTGCGCCAGGCATCAATAAACTGCGCCCAGGCAACAGGGTTTAATAAGCTTACGCTTGGGTATTGGCCGGCCTGGTACATTTTTGTGTACTGCTGCTGCATGTGAAATTTGTAGTTAGCGGCGGCATCCATCGAACCACCCTTAATAGATTCACGGACATCTTCATTATCCATGTTTTTATAAGCACGTTCAATATCGCTGTCGCTGAGGTCGAGGTTAAGGATAGCGCGTTTAAACTGTTCTTTGCTCGGCCAGGAGTATACGGTAACCTCGGGTAAATCAAAGGTATCTTTCGTTAAGATCTGTATAATGGAATAATGTTTCCCGGTAAGGGTATCGGACAGGTCGTATACTTTGCTTTTATGATTTACCGAAAAAAACTGGATCTCATCGCCCGGGCGCGCCACTAGGGTAAAGAACCCGTAAAAATCACTTACCGAGCCGTGCCTCGTATCTTTGATCATAATGGAAACAAAGGGAAGCGGCTGTAAGCTGTCATCGAGCACCACACCCGAAATTTGAATGTACTTTTCGGGATTACCGTCCTTATCCGTTTTCATTTGCGAAAACAGGGAAGTGGAAGAGAAGAAGATGAGGATATATAAAACGTATTTCATGCTGTTAGCTCAATTGTTTTGCCGTTGTTGTTCTATGAGAGTCAACCACCGGCTTTTATAATTTACCTGAACCGTAAAAATACAATTTTTTCGGGAGATGTAAAGGCGGTAACATAAATTAACAACACAAAGCTTTTCAAATAAAAAAACGTATTATTGCCCGCAAAAACACACATTATGCATAAACTACTTTATATAATTTTAAGTTTATTCCTGCTCACCGGCGTACTAGGTGCCCAAAACACGGAGAGTAAAGAGATCCCTAAGGTAAAGAACCGAGACCTTAAGTTTTTAGGAACAAATGCCGGGAATGTATTTTTTTATGATATGACGCCCATAAAGAAAAATATTTTACTGAAGGTATATAAGTACAAAGAATCAAACCTTGACCTTATTGAAACCAAAGAAGTATTGATTGATAATGTGGCACCAAAGGTATTTAATTACCGGTGTGAAATAAACGCAAGCTTTAAAAATAATAAGTTTTACTTTTTTTACTCCCTGGTACACAGCGGCGATTTTCATATTTATTTAAAAACATTCGACGAAAAACTTAACCTTATAAAAGATACCGAGCTTGGCATAATAGTAGAAACAGGCTATGAGTTGTTAGGCAGTTACAGTGTGGCATTTAGCCCTGATGATAAAACCGCGGTTATTGCTTTAAAAAACCGTTGCGAGCGTAAAAAAGCCGTAGGCGCCAATACCGAAATTTTTGATAATACGGAGTTGATCAATTATGACCTTGTAAATGAGAAAGTAATTTTCAGCAAAAGGCTCCCTATTGAAATGAACGGACTTAGGTTTATTACGGGTAATTACAAAACAGATAACGCCGGTAATGTAACCTGTATCGCGTCTATTGCCGATCGTAAAGGTGGCAATACCATACAGGGAATCGGTATTGGGTATTTAGAAAAATCAAAAGAAAAGGTGGAGATCACTGAAGTGGACGTGTCTCAATCGCCAACGATAGCTCCTTATTTATGGCAATTAAAAAACGGGGATGTTATATTTTATGCTATACTAAACGATAATACTATTTTTCAATACTACACAGCCGGAAAAAAGAAGTTTGAGAC
>JBBRHI010000318.1:0-4357 GCA_038222995.1 Bacteroidia bacterium
TATTCAACCATCTTTCAACACCAAGAAGCATGGTAGCAACATATACGGCTTCAGTAGAAAAAATTGTCCAAGTACCTCCTAAAATAACATAGCCCGAAAATGAATATAACAAAGCTCCCACAATACAGGCAAAGCCGCTTAACTTTAATTCTTTTAGAAACTTAAAAAAGATAAATGCACACAGCATTATTTTTATGATCTCCATAAATACTATTACTTTCGGAATAGTTTGCTTATTGAATAACATAATAAAGTTAGTAAAGAAATCTCCTAACCACAGAGGGAACATATTTTGCCCCATACCCTGTGAAAAGCTCCAGGCTGGCACTCCCTCATGTTTTAAGTATTCCGAATAATTCACCATTAACGGATAACCCATATTAATGGTATCACTTCCTATATCCTTGAAAAGAAATATTTTTTTAAAAGATATAAAATCAGAAAACACAAAATAGCAACCTAAAAACACTAAGGCCAGTAAGTAATATAATTCCTTTCCTTTAATATATGAATCGTAAATATTGGATTGAGATGCAGTTACAGGTGCAGATGTGGGTGCGGGTTTGGTATTAGTTTGTTTTGCCATAAAAACTCAATTAAGTCTTGCCATAAATAACGTACTAATATATTAAAAAAGCTTTAAGTTTATGACATAAAAGCATAATTGTAACTAACACTTCATCATAAAAAAAGCAGAGCAATGAGCTCTGCTTTCAATTAATAGGATACGGTAATTATGGTGCCGTTGGCGTTGGGTTAGCTAAAGGTGCCGCAGGCTTTGCAGTTGGCTGCGCTACTGCTCCACCTACCATTTCTTTAGTCTTAGAACCTTCCGTATCAGTTACATCGGTTGAGCCCGATTTTTTAGGAGTAGATAATAAGCTTAATACCAATAAAAGAATTGCCAATGTCCAGGTTGTTTTTTCAATAAAATCGGTTCCGCGACGGGCCCCCATAATTTGATTGGCTGCCGTGAAATTGCTGGAGATACCGCCGCCTTTAGAGTTTTGAACCAATACTACTAAAATGAGTAATACACATACAACGATGATTGCGATTGTTAAAATAGATTGCATAATTTATATTTTATTTTTTCAGTTTTTCGATAAGGGATGCAAAGTAAACACTTTTTTGCGGAAATTTCAAACTTAATATTTCATAAGCACGAATTGCCTTAGAAATATTTCCCTGTAGGGCGTAAATTTTAGCCAATGTTTCAGTTACTAAGTGCTCATTTTCGAGCAGGCTCTGCTTTGCATCGCTTGCAGGGGTGAAAAATTTATTAGAACCCAGCTTAATCCTACCGGGATCTGATTCAATGATTTTATCAATAATATTTTTATTTTTCTCAAAAAAAGACGGTTTAATAGTCGGTTTTAACGGTTTTTCTTCTTTTATAACCGGTTTTGTTTCTTCTTTTTTTCCTTCGCGGGAAATGGCAGGCGCTTCTTTTGTCACCCGGTTTAGCCAGTCCGTAAATGAAAGCGGCTCTTCAGGGTCTTGTTTATTAAGCTCCGTAGTTTTAATAATATCCGTTTCTACGTATGATTGTATGATTCCGCGGGTAATTTCATCCCCTATCGTTTTATTGAGCTTCTGTTCATTGAACCCTGAAATAGGGGCTTCTGTCTCATTCTCAATAGTTTGAATAATCTCAATTTCTTTTTTTAGGGGTTCTGCCTCTTTTTCCGGTAAAACCTCACCGAATTTTTGAATTGTATTAACATAAACCACCTTAATATCAGGGCTACTTATCGTTACAGGATTTACAGGCAATTCAGGTTTTATTACTTCTTCAATAACGCTTTCCTTTATTTCAAGTACGTCGGGCTTGGTTTCAATAAGTTTTGCTTCCGGTTGCGCAGTAATTAAAATAACTTCTTTGGGATGCAGCAACTCATACAATACAGCCCTACTGTTGGCCACTATAGCCGTTTTACGTAATTGTTTGGAATAATTAAGGGCATTGTATTTATGCAACCCCTTTGTGAGCAGTAAATGAGCAGTTTCAAAAAACGGGTATTCACTCGCTATCAGTTCAAGCTCCGCAATTTGTGCAGACTCTATGTGATGCGGTTGCTTAATAATATCAATAAATTGCTGCTTAAGCATTACCAGTTATTAAATGCTTTATTAAAAATATCTTCCGTGAGCTGCCGGTTTATTTCATTCAAAAGATCATCTTCTAAAGATGAAATAGCCTTGGTTGCAGGGTAATCGGTAAAACGTGTAAAAGACTGTTCAAAGTTTTTAGTTGCATCAAATTTGTTGGTGTACTTTACGCTTACCGAAATGGTTAAACGGTTTAATGCCGCTTGGTCAGTGCTTTGTATAGCTACCGGTGCAATACTGTAATCGCTTATGTTCCCTTCAAACTGCAAGTCACCGTTTTGCTTCATTAAGGCCAAATTGGTTTGTGAAGAAACCACATCCCTAAGCTTTTCCGTAAATTTTTGACTGATAGAAGGTTTTCCAAGGGTTGTATTATTATTAAAAAACGCTACCGAAATAGTTTTAGCTTCCACAGGAATGGTTGCTCCGCTTAATGAATAATGAGGGACGCAATTTTGCATCGTTGCAATTACAACACTCAGTAAACATATCTTAAATAGCAGTTTCATTAGGTTAAAGGCAAATTTAGTAAATTAATCAGCGTTAACAAGTCCTCACCGCGAATGAAATCCTTAAATAAGTATAACGATCCTATAACCCGGCAGGTTAAAATTTGAGTCCCAGGCTAAATACAAAACCTTGTTTGAAAAGGGTTCCCGGGCCATAACCCAAAACATAATCTATCCTAAGAATCTGAAAAATCTTTTCTATCCCGAAATTTACTTCGTAATATTGATTCAACTTATCATTAAACAACGCATGCCCGCCAGCCACTTCCTGCATTCTTGTTTTTTTAAGCAAAGGTATTTTATTAAAAATAAATCCGTTAAAATGATGTTCGGCATGGGCTTCAGCATACCACTTATTAGTGCTGTAAGTATAGTATGGCAACAATTTATAAGAGTTTAAATAATCTGTACTCAGGTAAATGGTTTGGTTTCCTTCAAAGTGCTTATAATCCATAAACTCCATATATTTGGCACTTAAAAAATAGCCTGCTTTTATGCGGTAACTAAATTTACCTAAAAGCCCCAATCGTATCCTGTCGCTCACCGACATACGGATCAAATCATAGTCTGCCTTTGTATTTAAACCTGCAATAGCCTTGGTATATAAAACAGTAATAACCGGGTATTTACTGCCTGTTATTATTTTTTCATTAGGCTTGGTATAATACTGTTGTTTAAACCGAATAGAAAACCCTGCTTCCACAATAAAGGCATTATTCACGGAAAAGCTCGAATTGTCTGTATTAGGATTTAAAGGATCGTTACTCGTAAATTGTTTCTTTTTATTATCTATCCATACATAATTAGCTGTGTTCCTTAATGCCGAACGTTCGGCATATTCTGTATTAAAATTAAAAATTAATCCGTTTATTAATTCCCTGCGATATGCTAAAGATGCATAGGTCTTTTTATAAAGTTTCATGTAATTATCATTTATAAAAAGTGTATAAGCAGAGTTAACGGTAGAATTAATGCCTTCTTCGCCTGTAAATTGTGTGGCTGTTGAGCCTACTTTTAACCGGAAAGCTTCAAAGTTTTTAGGATTATTTAAATACTGCCAGCTTGCCGTACCGCTCCATAAATAATTAGAAAAACCATACCGTGCACTGCCGCTGACTACATGCTTACGATGATCTTCATAATCTTTTTCCATGTTTACATTAATGGAAGCGTTTATTCCTTCTACCGTATTATATTGTAAACCCGAATTTAAAATCCCGGAGGTAAGCAGCTTAAATTCACGTTTTGTTTTAGTATAACTGTATCCCAAGATCAAATCGGAAAATTGGAATTTATTCCCTTTTCTGTCAAGACTGTCTTTATACCTGTCGGAGTTTTGAATGATGGAAATACTGTCTTTTTTAACGTAATCCGTTTTTTCCTCTACGGTAAGCGGCACCGGCCTTGCGGCTTTCCAGTAAGCGGAATCTTTTTTGTTAGACCCTTCTTCAATAACCAATACTTCGTTCTTAAAAAAGTTTTTCGGAAATACCGGATGCATATTATATTCCGAAAACACCACGTTAAAAAAACCATCTCCTTCAAAACCCATGATCTTAAAATTAAACATCATGTTAAAACTTGTTTGCATCCATAAGGTATCGTTTACGGGAGAATTTAATTGCTTAAATTTTAGAGTGTCAACAAACTTTATTTTTGCGTCTTTGGTAATATACATATCTACACTATGTACACGCCACGTATTTTCCTGGATATAAATAATCCCGTTAAAACAC
>JBBRHI010000319.1:0-4354 GCA_038222995.1 Bacteroidia bacterium
AAAATTGTAAAATGGCTTAACTTTTTCTTCTGCGTTTATATAATCATTAAATAATCCCGTGAAGAGCGATGTATTTTTTAACGGAAGCGTTTGTTTTGTAAACATATAATTTCTGTATAGTAAGGTGTATAAAAGTACGTATCTTTTTATAAGGGCTTAGGTATTTAGAGTGTTTTTTGTTTTTTTCACTCAACCGCAAAAAGCTACCTGCACGCCTACAGATAGCTTCCCCGGTAATGCATTTTTTATTCTGAAACAATCAGCTTTTGAGTTTGTATTTTATTATTAACTGTTAGCCTCACAAAATAAACACCGGTATTTAAATTTTGTTCACGTTTAGACACGGTAATGTTATAATCGCCCCGGGTTTGAGCAGTAGCAGGCATTTGAAATACTTTTTTCCCCAACACATCAAAGATCTGCAAGTTTGTTGTTGCATCCGAATTTAATGTATAGCTAACGGTTGTTGTTTCGCTACTCGGGTTAGGGTAAATTATAAATCCTGAGTTGCTTAATTCATTTTCATCGATACCAACCGATTCCGAAATATTAATATCATCCACATATATATTATTACTTGCAAAGCACGATTTATACTGGAACTTAACGCGCATATTGCTAATTTGAAATACAGAAGGAATCGAAATTGAATTTTGTGTCCATACCGTAGAGGCATTAGGCGTAAAGGAGGACCCGTTAACCGGGTTATTAATTAACGTTGTTCCCGTATATATAGCCCTCTGAAGCCATGTGCTTCCGCAATTGATGGAGAAAAACACCCTCAGCTCATCCGTAATATCTGTGCTTACGGTACTCCTTGAAGCAGCTGCCACTTTAAAGTTGAACGATTTATTTTGTGCATTTGTCAAGTCGTAAGACGGGCTCAATAGCTCATCCAGATCTTGCGCATAATTTCCGTATGCATTCATTTTTGCCGCATTGGTGCCGCTTACCCCAACGCCTGCCGCAAAAGCCCACTTATGCCCGTTATTATCAAGATCAGCCGATTGCCATGTGTAATCCATAATAGTAGGAGTTTCAAAACCTTCGGTATATGAACCCGAATAAACAACGTCGGCTGTTGTATTATCAACCCTTATATATTGTGTTTTTGTAACAGTGCCCGTTCCTGCGGCATTAGAGGCTGTTAAGCTAACAGAATAAGTTCCTGCGGCAGTATATGTAATGCTTGGGTTTGTGGCAGTTGATGTAGAAGGTAATCCTCCCTGGAATGTCCACAGGCGGCTTGTTTCTGCTCCGTTCATTACATTTTCCGTAAACGTAACCGCGTTGCCTTTGCAAAGCCTGGTTCTGGAGGCATAAAAATCGGGCACCGGTGTACAAGTGGTAGTTGGCCCTGTAACGCCTGTTGCAGCAAGGTTTGCGGCAGACCATAAATTACTTCTTCCTGAAACAGAACTTTCAACCGCTAGGCGCATCCTGTCTTTTTGGCCTGTAGTATACATATTCGTGCAATACGAATACTCCATATAGTTTTGAATATTTTCAATGATCCCCGTAGAGCCCAAAATAGAAACATCATCTATAGTAAAAGCTCCTAAATTATCTTCCGCATTCCATGCGTAGATCCTGAAGGTAACAGGTGTACTTTTATTTGTAAAAGGCAGGCCCGAAACCGTAATGGCACTGCCCGCTTCAGTAGTTGTTGCATCATTTTTATAAAAGAAAATATTTCCCGGGGTAACGCTTAAATTTGAATTTGCAGGCGTTACAGTAGCCGTTAAATTCGTTGCAAAGCCGTCCACACTCGATCGGATGGCGTAAGTTCGCGGTCCTGTAGCTGAACGATTCACTAAAAATTTTAATCCGTATAAATTCATGGATGAAGAAAATTTAGGAGCTATGGTTACTTCATAATATTTTGCGGCACTCATAGTTCCTGTTAACGCGCTGTAGTTAGTTTCCCCGTTAGCAGCCCCTGTAGGCCAGTCAGAAAATGAAAATGCGCCGGCAATGCTTGAGTTTGGTGAAACACCTACTGCCTGAAAAGGCGTTACCGTTAAACTGTCGAAAGTGCTTGTTAATGTTGAAGGATCTGTGGTGCCGGAAGATACAGTAACCGCATTAAAATTAAACGCACCGGTAGAAAATGTATCTACCATACAATCGGGGGTCAGCAGATCAGGACACGTTGTGTGGCCTTTAGTAATAGGTGTATCGCTTATTAAATCATCGCCACAGGCCAACCCTACATTAATGGAAATATTAATGGTGGTGTTCCACAAGTGCCCAAGATCGAGCCAGTGGCCAACTTCATGCGTGATGGTTCTTGATTTTAATACACTGCTTGTTCCTATGGAACCAACATAATCTGCCAGGATCATTAAACCGTCGTGAACCGATAATGAGCCTGTTGCTGCGGAAGGATAATAAGCATAGCCGGCCCAGCCTTGTTGTAAGGCTTTGGCTGTCCAGATGTTTAAATATTTATCCCGCGGCCATGGATTTACTTTTGCGCTGTCGTCACCATAATTTGTTTTACTTGTGTAAATACGGTCAATACCGTTAGTACAATTACCGTTAGGATCAAGTCGGGCCAATCTGAATTCAACACGAATATCAGACACTAAATTTTTAAACTTTGTGGTAACATTAATCGTATCTGCATTTAATTTTCGCATATCCCTGTTTAAAATAGTGATGGCATCTGCAATTTGCGCGTCAGAAATATTTTCGGGCCCGTTTTGGTGCAATACATGAAATACCACGGGAATAGTATAAACCGTTACACTTTGTATGCTCTTTCCTGCTGCCGCAGCTTTGGCATTATAGGTGTTTTCATTATCTATAAAAGATTGCAGCATTTCGGGATGCCCTTCGTATAATTGTTTTATGGCCTCGTCGGTTCCGCAACGCTTTAATTCCTGGGCCGATAAAGGATTATAAGCAGTTATAAAAAGCAGGGATACAATAGTCAGTAATTTTATCTTCATGTGAACGGTTTTAAAAGTGAAGGATCTCTACCAAAGATATAAATAAACCTGAAATGCATTTATTGTATAGGTATAACATACTATAAATTCTACCCGAAATCTTCAATTTCGCTGAATTCAAATTCCTTTTCCACGCCTAATTAACAGTAAAAAAGCTGTTTTTCAAGGCATTACAAAAAACGGAGGTTCTTTTTGTGAATTACTCCCGTTTTTGTTGATAACCCAACTTTAGTACGCCCTAAAGCCTTCGTATTTTTATGTGTTAAACAAAACCATATTAATGAGTTTACAGGTTAATGTAAAAGATTTACTTTCAAACCTATATCACAACCGTGGCATAGTGGAATTGTTATTCGGGCAGCGCGACCAGATAACCGTAAATGAATTATTGGGCCGTGATGATATTACGGAGGAGCAGTATAAAAAATTAATTTCCTTAGATATTTTATTCGAATATGAAAACGTAGTGAGTCTGAACGACTCGGTGGTGGCCATGTTTGAAGACTTTATGGAAATTGGTGAAGTAACGCCGGGCTTTATAAACGATTACATCAATGAGCTGAAACGCCACATTGCCTTTTACCAGGAAGCCCGCGAAATGCGCTTTTTACGAAGCATTAAAAAATATTTGAAACGTATTAATTCAACATTGACGCGTGAAATTATTAAGCTTCAAAAAAATGTGGATGATACTTACAAGAATGAAAGTAACTACCGCATTAAATTACAAAAGCTGGAAGATTACCGTGAGAAGCGAGATACCATTATTGAGTTCATAAAAAAAACAACCGACATTGTTGATGAAACACGGAACCTGTTTAATATCACTAACGACAGTGAACTCTTTGGTATTGTATCAGCGCTTAAATCAAGCCTAATAGAGAACCTGGATTTCTTAATTGAGATCCAAACAGATATTACCGATTTCATTAATAAGATCCAGTTCCAATTAGATGTTTACAAAAAAGCGCAACGCTTAAAAGAGGTAAAAGATCACGGAACGCTTCATTTTAAAACAAACTTCAGGGAGATAGTTTCAAGCATTAATACATTAAAACACAACGGGCATAAAACACCGAAAACAAAAATTCCGATTGACTTTTTATACAGCGACGACGGGCATGTATTATGTAAACGTATTTCTGAAAAATATAAAATTACGCGCCTTATGGTACGCGGGCTTGCCGATAAAATGGCCGGTAATTTTAAAGACAAAGGCTTAGAACAACAAATTAAATTAGATACCGAAAAATTAGTGGAACGCTTTTTAACGCAGACCAAACATAATTTATTTGAGTACCTGATAGAATACAAATTTCCGAAAGCTATTGGTACTGTTACGTTTGAAGAACGCTTATCTTTATTTGTGGAAATTGCCATGGAATACCAAACGCAACTCG
>JBBRHI010000320.1:0-4351 GCA_038222995.1 Bacteroidia bacterium
CAACAACGCCTGACAGAAGGAAAAAGAAAATAAAAAAAACTCTTGTATACCGTAATGTGAAATGGATCCTTTTCATAGTGAAAAACTTTTAAATAGTGGTGCAAGCTATTTTATCGTTTGCCAGCGCCTTCTTTAGTTCCTCTAAATTAGCAAATTTTTTTTCATTCCGTATCCATTTAACAAATTCTATCTTTACCTCGCTGCCGTAAATATCTTTATCAAAATCAAAAATATTCACTTCTATTTTCACAATATTATCAAAATCTGTTGTAGGGTTAATGCCTACACTCAGCATTCCTTTATAAGTAACGCCATTTAAAATAACACGCACGGCATAAACCCCTATTTTAGGAATGAGCTTGTCTTTATCCTCTATATTGATATTAGCAGTCGGATAACCGATCGTTCTTCCCAATTGTTTTCCCTTAACTACAATGCCGGTAATAAAAAAAGAATATCCTAAAAATTCATTGGCTGTTTGTATGTCTCCTTCCTCAATAGATTTGCGAATACGCGTACTGCTGATGTTTAAGCTGTGTATTTCTTCAGCGGGAATTTCTTCTACGTTAAAATCATAGGTTTTACATAATGTTTTGAGGGTATCAATGTTACCTTCCCGGTTACTCCCAAAACGGTGATCGTACCCTATAACCAGGCTTTTTGTCTTTAAGCCTTTCACAATAATATCCGAAATATAATCGGCAGCATGCATACGGGAAAACTCTTTGGTAAAAGGAAATACCAACACATTATCAATTCCGAAATGTTGCAGCAACTCACATTTTTCTTTAGTAGTGGTAATTAATTTCAGATCGGTTTGATCAGGAAATAATACCTTACGCGGATGGGGATCAAAGGTAAAGAGAATAGTTTCGCCGCCATTTTTTTTCTTAAGGTCCACCAACCGTTTAATGATTTTTTGGTGGCCCAGGTGCACACCGTCAAACGTTCCTATAGTAACGATAGAATTGGTTACGTTTTTTAATTCAGATATATGATGATAAATGTGCACGTAATAAGAGGCGCAAAGATATGAAATTAGAACACTTTTACGCTACCGTTTTTTATAATGTAATCTACCCCGTTAATGTTGAATTTTTTACCGGTGGTCTGCTTCATTAAATTAGTAATGTCCTGTTCAATGGTATGCACCGAGCCCTTTGTTTTATAAGCTATGTTTAAATAATCTTCGTTAATTTCCATGCCTTCGTATACCCCGCATAATATAACGTGTACAGGCACTTTAACCCTGCTCAGCATTTTAATATCGCGTACCTTTGCCCAGTTATCGGCTATTAAAACAACATCATCTACCTTACCGCTTTTATTAAGCCCAAACAATACGGCTTCCATTACATTTTCGGGAGCATCGCCGCCTGTCCCTTTTTTAATGGTAAGTTCCATGGTAGTAATCAGCTCTTCCATGTTTTTTGCTCTGCAATGGTAAACACCGCCGGTAGCGCCAATCTTTTTATCTTCATCGCGTTTTTTATCGCCGTCATTAAAAAAAACAAAATGCTGGCTTAGCGTATCCCGCAAAAAATGAAGCTTTAACCAAGTGCTTACCTGCTGCCCGTAAGGATACATGCTCCCCGTAAGATCAGCCACGATCAGTTTATTTTTCCACTCCTTATTTCTTTTAAATACATTAAACACGACTTGGTTTGTAGTATCGGCTACATTAGGTTGCAAGTCGGTATCACTGTCGGTGGTGCGACTTTCAAAAGAAAAATTTCCTTTTTTATCATACACCCTGTAGTAGCCGTTCAAATTTCCTTTCTTATAATTTCCTTCCGCTTTTATATTTCCGTTAGGGTAATAGGATAGCTCTAACCCATCTTTAATCCCGAATTTGAAAGTTTCGAAAAAGTCTTTTTTGCATTTTTTAGAGTAATAAACGGAAGGCCCGTCCAGCAGCCCGTCTTTATAATACGACTCCTGCTCAATACAATCGGGCTCATCAAACCATTTTATTTCAAGCCCTTGTTTTTTATTGTTTTTATAAATAACCTCTTCCCTTAAATCGCCGTTGGCCCAAAACTCTTTCCATACCCCTTGTTTAAGGCTATCCTTATCCATTACATTAATGGTGTCGTTTTCATAGATCTTATAGCTGATAATAGATTGTGCCCTTAATGTTAAATTACAACACAGGAAACACATAAATAAAGCGGATATAAGAAGATAGTTTTTCAGTACTTAAAATTGATTAAATTTGTGGTTATTATCAAATTATTATGTTAGAAAAAATAAACAATCTGTTGTCAGAAGTAGAAGAGTTTGCGGCTCAAAGTAAAGAGCAGGTGGAAGAATACCGTATTAAATGGTTGAGTAAAAAGGGGCAGATAACATTTTTGTTTGATGATTTTAAAAATGTAGCGCCCGATATTAAGCGTGAAGTAGGCCAACGACTGAACGAATTAAAGAATAAAGCCCAGGAAAAAATTAATGAGCTGAAAGAGAAATACGATAACGTTTCGGATAAAGGAGCTTCAAAAGATATGGACCTTACCATTCCTTCTGATCCGGCCATTCAAACAGGCTCAAGACATCCTCTGTCATTGGTAAAAAACCAAATTATTGATGTGTTTGCACGCATCGGTTTCACCGTAAGCGACGGCAGAGAGATTGAAGACGACTGGCATAATTTTACGGCATTAAATACGCCCGAAAATCATCCCGCGCGTGATATGCAGGATACCTTTTATGTAGAACTTAACCCGGAAATGGTATTGCGTACGCAAACTTCATCGGTTCAGGTACATATTATGGAGCATCAAAAACCGCCTATCCGTACAATTTCTCCGGGCCGCGTTTACCGTAATGAAGCCATCAGCGCGCGCGCGCATTGCCAGTTTCACCAGATAGAAGGATTATACATTGATGAAAAAGTTTCTTTTGCCGATTTAAAGCAAACCTTGAATTTCTTTGCCAAAGAATTATTCGGAACAGAAACAAACATAAGAATGCGCCCAAGTTACTTCCCTTTTACGGAGCCAAGTGCAGAAGTAGACATTAGCTGTACTATTTGCAAAGGCGCAGGTTGCAACGTATGTAAGTATACCGGTTGGGTAGAGATTTTAGGCTGTGGTATGGTTGACCCGCAGGTATTGGAAAATTGCGGGATTGACAGTAAAAAATACACAGGCTTTGCGTTCGGCATGGGCATAGAACGCATTACCATGTTAAAATACCGTGTAAAAGACCTGCGTTTATTTTTTGAGAACGATGTGCGTTTCTTAAAACAATTTTCAGGAGAATAGGCGATGGAAAGGCTTCCAAGAAGACAGTTATTATTAGACATGCTTATAAAAGAGCCGGATGACATTTTCTTGAACTATGCCTTAGCCATGGAATATATTTCTACAAACGATCTTACTTTAGCGGAAACACAGCTTAAAAAAGTGCTCGAAATTAATGCAGGCTACTTGCCCTGTTTCTATCAATTGGGTCAAATTTATGAAAAGCTCAATAACAATGAAGCTGCGCTTGATTCTTACAAACAAGGTGTTTCTTTAGCCAAATCTCAAGGCAATACTAAAGCACTCGGAGAATTGAATGAAGCTATTTGGATGTTGGAGGATTAGTATCAAAAAATCTTTTGTTTCTTTAAACGAAATGTAATAACTTTGTAATTACATTTAATACTCATGGAAATATCTGTCATACCTATCGGAAACTCTAAAGGGATTCGTTTAACCAAAACTTTAATTGAAAAATATAACATTAAAGATACTGTTGAGCTTATACTTGAAAAAGGTTATATCATTTTAAAACCAAAGAATACTCCAAGAAAAAATTGGGAAAAATCATTCAAAAAAATGCACGAGGCCGGCGACGACAAGTCATTGATGGCCGATGTATTTGAAGAAGAAAATTTTGAAGAATGGAATTAAAACAATACCAAATTGTTTTGGTTAATCTTGATCCGACAATTGGAAGTGAAATGAAAAAGACTCGTCCCTGTATTGTAATTTCTCCTGATGAAATGAATAAATACTTACAAACTATTGTGGTTGCACCAATGACAAGTAATTCGAAGCCATATCCTACACGCGTTGAAATAAAACATAATAAAACTAAAGGTTGGGCAGTTATTGATCAGATCAGGACCATAGACAGGCAAAGAATTATTAAAATTTTAGGCACATTAACCGAAAAAGAATTAACAAACATTAAAACAGTTATTAAAGAAACGTACGTCGACTAAAACTTACCTCAATGCCTTCATCTCAAAAGTCCCTTTGTTCCCAACCTTATCAATTACTTCTACATGAATAGTCATATTTCCTTTAGGCGTACTATCATCAAAATAACAGGTGATCGTATTCGACTTTGCGTCGTATTCGGC
>JBBRHI010000321.1:0-4303 GCA_038222995.1 Bacteroidia bacterium
TTTAATATATAATAACGTTTATTCAACGGCATTGTACATCGATTTTAGTAAGGCATTAAATACAGGCTCACTAATGGGGGCCTGTATGTTTGGTTGTATTTTAATAGCGGTTGGTCAGCTATTGCTGTTTAAATGGAAAGGCGAAAAATTAGTTGGGATATATAATATACTCGTTGTAATTTTAAGTTTTGCAAGCATCGTTGGCGTATTAGGATTTAGGCTGCCCTTAGATATTGAATCTCCCGAGTTATTTGCAGGCTTAGCAATACCTATGCATTTTTTTCCTGCATTAGCATATTTTGCCGTTACCCCATTTTTTAAACGCCGTTAGTATATTGAAAAAAAACTTATAACTCCATTTTTCACACGTTCGCATCCCTTTTTGTCCACTTCAGTATTTTTTAACCGTAGAGTAAATAAAGTACGAACAACCTTTGCATAAAATATAAAATTTATGCAAAAACCTTCTCTTAAAAAGAATAGCCTTAACAAAATAATCATTATTGCAATTATCTTTCTTGGAGTGAAATCTGCAGCTCAAACAAAGTACACCCTGAGCGGCACCGTAAAAGATAAAAAAACAGGCGAAACATCTATTGGGGCAATTGTTAAAGTTGCAGGCGTAAGCAATTCAGGCGCCTCAACAAACGAATACGGGTTCTATTCATTAACGCTGCCGCAAGGTAACTACAACGTAGAAATAAATTATATAGGCTATAAAAAAATAATACAAAAAATAAATTTAGACAAAAACATTACCCTAAACGCCTCACTAGAAGATGATGCGACTGTGCTTGGCGAAGTTGAAATTACTGCCGAGAAGAAAGACGACCACGTGACTAATGCACAAGGCGGTATGGAAAAATTAGATGTAAGAGAAATTGCTAAAATACCGGTTTTCGCCGGCGAAAAAGACATTATTAAAACACTCCAACTCACACCCGGTATAAAATCAGGCGGTGATGGCAACGCCGGATTTTATGTCCGCGGAGGCGGTGCCGATCAAAATTTAGTATTATTAGACGAGGCGCCTGTTTACAATGCTTCACATTTACTGGGCTTTTTCTCAACTTTTAACAGTGACGCCATTAAAGATGTTACGGTTTATAAAGGCGGCATGCCCTCTCAATACGGAGGTCGTTTATCTTCAGTGTTAGATGTGAAAATGAATGACGGTAATGATCAAAAATATCATGTTGGCGGCGGTATAGGAATTATTGCCTCAAGATTAAACATACAGGGGCCTATTGTAAAGGATAGAGGCTCATTTTTAATTACCGGGCGCAGAACGTATGTTGATGCTTTTTTAAAAGCGAGCAAGGATTTTAAAGATACTAAACTCTACTTCTATGATTTAAACCTAAAAGCCAATTACAGAATAAATGATAAGAATAGAGTGTTTGTATCGGGTTATTTCGGGCAAGATAAATTAGGCTTTAGTTCATTTGGTTTAGATTGGGGCAATTCAACCGGAACTGTACGATGGAACGCGATTATTAGCCCAAAATTATTTTCAAATACTTCTTTTATCTTCAGTAATTTTAATTACAACATCACTATCAAATCAAGTTCAAGCGATATTAATGTTAAATCAAAAATTCAAGATTACAATATAAAACAAGATTTTACCTATATTTTTAATCCTCGCAGCAGTCTTAAATTTGGGTTTAATGCCATTCATCACACCGTTACTCCCGGCCAGGTTGAAACAAACGATGCAACTGCCAATTTCGCAAAACTGCAAGACAGATATGCATTAGATAACGCACTATATATATCGCACGAATGGAAGCCTTCACAAAAATTAAGTGTAGTATACGGTTTGCGCGGCACTGCATTTAGCGCTTTAGGCGACGGTAATTTTTACACGTACAGTAAAGACGGTAATGTAACAAACACCACTCATTATACTAAAAATGAAATTGTAAAAACGTATCTTAATATAGAGCCGCGTGCTTCCGCATCTTATTTATTAGGTAAAACAAATTCAATAAAAGCAGGTTATGCACGCAACGTACAAAATTTACACTTAATAAGTAATTCAACCGCATCAACACCAACCGATTTATGGTTAATGAGTAGCAAAAATGTAAAATCCGAAATTTCCGATCAAGTGTCATTAGGTTACTATCAAAACTTTAAAAATAACATGTATGAATTTAGCGCGGAAGTATATTATAAAGGCATGCAAAATCAAATTGACTACAAAAATGGTGCTAATACGCAAGCGAACGATAAAATTGAAAGTGAATTATTATTTGGTAAAGGCAGAGCTTATGGGATAGAATTATTCTTTAAAAAGAAAGTTGGGAGATTTAACGGCTGGGTAGGCTACACATTATCCCGCACCGAAAAACAAATTACAGGTATTAATAATGGTAATTGGTATGCTGCTAAGCAAGACAGAACGCACGATGTATCTTTAGTCGGTATTTATGATATGAGTAAAAAATGGTCGGTATCGGCAAGTTGGGTATTTAACACAGGCGCCGCGGTTACCTTCCCTAGCGGAAAATATACGGTAGACGGGCAAACACAATACTTATATACAGAGCGTAATGGTTACCGCATGCCCAATTACCATCGCATGGATATTGGGTTTACATGGTATAAAAAGAAAACTGAAAAATTTGAAAGCAGTTGGAATTTTAGTTGCTATAATTTATACGGCAGAGAAAATGCTTACACAATTACGTTTAGAGATAAAAAAGATGATCCAACAAAAACGGAAGCTGTTAGAACAGCATTATTTAGATGGGTGCCTTCGGTTACATACAATTTTAAATTCTAATTCAATATAAAAAAGACGGTATGGAAAAAATCAAATATATAACGGTGGTTGTCTTTACTTTATTAGCAAGCGTATCTTGCCAAAAAGTAATTAATATAGATTTAAAAAACCAAGATCCGCAATTAGTGATTGAGGCAACAGTAACAGATGATCCTTTAGTGCCGCAAATCGTAAAATTAACTAAAACCGTTAATTTTAGTGCAGACAATATTTATAACGCCGTAAGTAATGCTTCGGTTACGATGAGCGATGATGCCGGTAATGCAGTTACCTTACTTGAAACTACTACACCGGGAACTTACCAAAACTCAATGCTCTTGGGTGTTTCGGGGCGAACCTATTATTTAACCATAGTTTCAGAAGGAGTAAATTATACAGCGGCAAGCACGATGCCCCAAAAAGTAAACCTCGATTCCATAGCCTTTGAGACAGGTTTTGGTCCCGGTTCATCTGAAAGTAAAACAATTAAACCTGTCTATTTTGATCCACCGGGAAAAGGAAATAACTACCGTTTTAAATTAAAAAGAAACAATACTGATACTAAAAATATATTAGTAGCAGATGATAACATAAAAGATGGCGGCTTAAATACGTTTCCATTAAACGCTCAAGATTTAGAATTTAAAAACGGTGATACGGCAAAACTTACGATGATGTGTATTGATAAAGCTGTTCATTTGTATTTTTTCAGCTTGAGCCAAAATGGTACAGGCCCTAACCGGAGCGCCACACCTGCTAACCCGGCAACAAATATATCGGGAGGCAAAGCCTTAGGGTATTTTAGTGCGCATACAATTCAAACTAAACAAATGGTTGTACAATAAATAACAGGGATATGACTTTATGGCCGAATTAATTTTAAAATAATTTATTTTTTGCCTTGTAAAAAGCGTGAAGTTTGTAAAATACAACTGCTATACATAATACAAACTTATTCTATTTTATTGCCGAACAAAAAGATAAAAAGGTTATATATTAATTTACTTTTTGTCAATATGTTACTTTAGTTTATCTTTAAATGTATGAATAGATTATATAAAACAGCTTTAATATCTTCTCCTATTCTGGCCTTATATGGAGTAATGCCTTTATATGCCTTAAATTTTTTCCCGATATCAAAACTAATTAATCTATTTGCAGCCTTAAGCATATTTACGTTTATCGGGTGGATAATTAATATTTATGTATTAAAAATAACCGAGAATAAAAAGTTAATTGTCAGATATATATTAAGCTATGGTTTGACATTTATTTTTCACTTTATAACGGCAATTTTAGGCAGGTATTTAAGCCCGCTAAGTGAACCTTTACCATTATCGTCTAATTTCAATATTATTATTTATCCGATTTTAACCATGTTCGCTTACAACACCGTCATTGTAATACTATGTAATTTGATTATTGCGGAAAACAAAAAAAATAATGTAGAGCTTGAAATGCAAAAATTAATGGTTAATAACTTAGAAGCAGAAAAACAAATACTAAAACAGCAATTACAGCCGCATTTTCTAT
>JBBRHI010000322.1:0-4267 GCA_038222995.1 Bacteroidia bacterium
CATAAAATAACAGGCCATGCAATGGGCCTGTAAAAATAGAAGATCATGGAGCTTAATATAAATACAGGAAGACTGTTATTTAAAATATGGTTAAGATCGGCATGAATGAAAGGCGAAAACAGGATTCCTTTTAAGCCGCTACCGGTGCGAGGACTAACGCCTAACTGATACAGATCTAAATGAAAATAAGTATCGGCAAAAAAAACGCCCCAACAAATTGCTAAAAATAGCAGCGGGTATTTGATAACTGAAAATAATTCTTTTAAGGGAAATTGTTTCATAACCGGTTTGTTTTTGATACTTGCGGATATGTTATCCAAAAGTGTACCGGCCGGTAAAAAGACTGCCAATAGTTGATTTAACCGTCAGCCTGTCATTTAATGCAGCGGGTAAACCTATTTGTAAGCGGTGAGTTCTAACTTGTAAGCGGTATCAATAACTTTGTAAGCGGTGAGTTCTAACTTGTAAGCGGCATCAACTACTTTGTAAGCGGTGGGTTCTAACTTGTACGCGGCATCAACTACTTTGTAAGCGGCGAGTTCTAACTTGTAAGCGGCGTCCTTTTAAAAAACTCTTCTAAAGTTTAAAAAAATTAGAAGAGTTTTTTGAATACTAGAAAACTGCTCTTAATTTGTTTTACCCGGGTATACTTTCAGCGCTTCTTTTAAACAAAGTACCGCATTTTTCAAATCTTCTTTATTTAACACATAGGCTAAACGCACTTCGTTAGTACCTGCACCTTCAGTTGAATAGAAACCGGTAGCAGGGGCCATCATAACCGTTTGGCTGTTATAAGAAAATTCTTCGAGCAACCATTGGCAAAATTTATCGGAATTGTCGATCGGTAAACGGGCAATGCAATAAAACGCTCCGCTTGGCTTAGGACAAAATACGCCGTCTATTTTATTTAATTCTTCTATTACAAAATCTCTGCGGGCAATGTATTCTGTTTTTACCCCGTCGAAATACGATTGCGGTGTATCCAATGCTGCCTCTGCTCCTATTTGTCCGTAGCTTGGCGGCGATAATCGGGCTTGTGCAAATTTCATGGCAGCCGCCATTACTTCTTTATTTTTACTGATCATAGCGCCAATCCTTGCTCCACAAGCGCTGTAGCGTTTAGAGATAGAATCCAATAAGATCACATTATTTTCAATACCGTCTAAATGCATAACGGAAATATATTCTTTACCGTCATAACAAAATTCACGGTATACTTCATCGCTTAATAAAAACAGGTCATGTTTTTTTACCAGGTCGCGCAAAGCAGTTAATTCTTCTTTGGTATATAGATAACCTGTAGGATTACCCGGGTTACAGATCATGATGCCTTTTGTTTTTGGCGTGATCAGCTTTTCAAAATCGCTGATAGCGGGTAAGGCAAAGCCTGTTTCTATATAGCTTCTCACCGGCACTATTTTTACATCGGCCGCTTTTGAAAAGCCATTGTAGTTTGCATAAAACGGTTCCGGAATAATTACTTCATCGCCCGCGTTAAAGCAGGTCATCATTGCTATTTCAATAGCTTCGGAACCCCCGCAGGTAATAATTACGTCTGTATGATCGATATTAATATTGTATGATTTATAATAGCCGCATAATTTTTTACGGTACGATTCGTTACCTGCGCTGTGACTGTATTCCAGCACTTTTATATCGGCTGTTTTAACCGCGTTTAAAAAAGATTGGGGCGTTTCAATATCAGGCTGCCCGATATTTAAATGATAGATCTTTGTGCCTCGTTTTTTTGCGGCTTCTGCAAAGGGAACTAATTTACGAATGGGGGAAGAAGGCATTTCATGAGCCTTGGCTGATATTTTTGGCATGGACTGATTTTAAATTGAAGCACAAAAATAATCATTTATCATCTAATTTTACTTCAATTTTTTTCTCCTGACTAACCGGTGAAAATAGTAGATTTGTTAACCGGAATAAATTTTAACTCTTCATAATTTCATGATCGCGAACAAACGAAAAATCATTAATGATCCTATCTACGGGTTTGTAACTTTGCCTGATGAGTTGGTTTACGACCTGATCAATCATCCAATTTTTCAACGTTTAAGAAGGATCAAACAATTGGGATTGACTAATTTAGTTTACCCGGGAGCGCTGCATACCCGATTTCATCATGCTATAGGGGCTATGTATTTAATGACGGAAGCCTTACAGGTTCTTAAATCGAAAGGTGTTAAAATTACAGACGATGAATGCAGAGCAGCCATTATTGCGATTTTATTACATGATATAGGCCACGGGCCTTTTTCGCATGCGCTGGAACATACCATTGTTAAGGGCGTACATCATGAACATATATCTATGATGTTAATGGATGAGCTCAATAAAACCTTTAAAGGGAAACTAACCTTAGCCATAAAAATATTTAAAGACGAACATCCTAAAAAATTTTTACATCAATTGGTGTCGAGTCAGTTGGATGTTGACCGATTGGATTATTTAAAACGGGACAGTTTTTTTACAGGCGTATCAGAAGGTGTGATCAGCACAGATCGCATAATAAAAATGCTGACAGTGGTTGACGGTAACTTAGTGATTGAAGCCAAGGGCATTTACAGTGTAGAGAAATTTTTAATTGCCCGCAGGTTGATGTACTGGCAGGTTTACCTGCATAAAACGGTATTAAGTGCCGAGAAATTATTGGTTAATATTTTAAAGCGTGCTAAGGAGTTATCGTTAAACGGAAGGGATCTGTTTGCGACACCTGCGCTTTCTTTATTTTTAAAGAACAACTACAATAAAAAGGATTTTATAAGTAAGCCTGAATTATTACAGCAATTTGTACTGCTTGATGATTATGATATTATGGCTTCCATAAAAGTATGGATGACTGATGAAGATAAGGTATTATCGTTATTGTGCAAGAACATGATTGAACGCCATTTATACAAGATCCAACTGCAAAACAAAAAGTTTACCGAGGCAGAGAAAAATGTATTGCTTGAAAAAGTAATGAAGAAATATAAGCTGACTAAAAAAGAAGCAGAGTATTTTGTATTTACCGAAAGTGTAAATAACAGCGCTTATAATTCGGCAGAAATTAAGATAAACATCTTGTATAACAATATTGTGTTAGTTGATGTAGCTAAGGCTTCCGATCAGTTGAATATAAAGATGTTGAGTAAAAAAGTGACGAAGTATTTTATGTGTTATCCTAAAGAAGTGTAATTGTTTTTTTGATCTTCTTATTTCTTTTTCCTTCACGAAAAAAGAAACCAAAAATTCAATCTGCCTTCCGGAGAATAACTCCACTTTTTTCTTTCGTGATAAAGCTTACAAAAAATCATAATTCGCACCGCTTGTCTACAACCAACGCACGATTAGCAATGGATGTGAAAGGTAAAACTTACATGAAATAGATTTGTGTATTGATACATTTGTCTATAAAAAATTTCCATAAAAAAAAGCTTCTCAAATATACTTGAGAAGCTTTTTTAAAATAGTTTATATAATTTAAGCAGTTTTGCTTTCTTTAGTTTTTGTTTGCAATTTTTCGCGGATACGAGCTGCTTTACCTGTACGTGTGCGGATATAGTATAATTTAGCACGACGAACGATACCTACTTTATTCAATTCAATTTTATCAATAAAAGGAGATGATATTGGGAAGATACGCTCTACACCTACTCCGTTTGAAATTTTACGAACTGTAAAAGAAGCTGTTGCAGGCTCATTTTTGCGTTGAATGACAACACCCGAAAATTGCTGGATACGCTCTTTATCACCCTCTTTAATTTTGTAGTGTACAGTAATAGTATCGCCTGCTTTAAATTTTGGATGCGCAACTTCTGTTGCTAATTGTTTTTTTACGTAATCTAATAATAAACTCATTGTTTTTTATTTAAATAATTTATCATTTTTGGCATTCGCTGCACCGTGCAACCAGAGGCTAAAAAGTAGAGGGCAAATATATAACTTTTTAGTTTAAGAGCAAAATAAAGTTTACTTTACCTCAAACTCTAAAAATTGCTCTCCTTTAATAAAGCCCTGTAGGCGGTCACCGATCTTAACAGGGCCCACGCCTTCGGGGGTTCCTGTATAAATAAGGTCGCCTACTTTAAGTGTTACAAATTTAGAAACATATGAAATAACCTGATCAAAGCTGAATAACAGATCCTTTGTATTTCCTGCCTGCTTCAACTCTCCGTTTACCTTCAATTCAAAGGCTATGTCAGACAAATTTCCTAATTGTTCTTTATTTACAAACTTACATAAAGGCGCAGAACCGTCAAACGCTTTTGCTTTTTCC
>JBBRHI010000323.1:0-4260 GCA_038222995.1 Bacteroidia bacterium
ACAAATGGATAAAATATTAGTTACCGGTGCAAGTGGTCATCTTGGCAGTGCAGTTATCAACCAATTATTAAAACATATACCTGCTAATAAAATTTCAGTCATTACACGAAAAGAGGAAAAGCAGAACGAATTTCACTCGAAGGGTTTTAATGCTTATCTGGGCAGTTACGATAATATCACCTCACTTGAAAAAGCAATGAGCGGCGTGGATACTGTGTTACTTATTTCATCAGGAGATCAGGGTGATAGAATGCAGGAGCACAAAAATGTAGTGGACGCAGCCAAGAAAATTGGCGTAAAAAATATTGCATACACGAGTAGATCATTGCGCGACAGAAATAGTTTAGCAAACAAATTAATGGTAGAACATTTTCAAACGGAAGATTATATAATTGCTTGTGGCATCAACTATATTTTTTTTAGAAACATATTATATATGGATGCGATTCCACAATTTATTGGCGGCCAAACAGCTTTGGATCGAGGTATATTTTTACCTGCCAGAGAAGGAAAAGTAGCTTTTGCTTTACGAAGTGAAATGGGCGAAGCCATGGCAAATGTACTTTTAAATGAACCTTCTCAAAACAAGATATATAATTTTACCGGAAACAAAGCCTATTCTTTCTATGATGTGGCCAAAACTCTTACCGAACTTTCAGGCAAGCAGATAAAATATAACGAAGTTGAAGAAAGTGCTTTTTCAGCTAGGATGCAGCAAAGAAATATACCTGCACCCGTAATTCAAAAAATTATCGATTTTATAACAGACATCAAAAACAATCAGGAAGCTGGCATCACCGATGAACTTGAAATTAAATTAGGACGTAAGCCAACAGAACTAAAAGACGGTCTGAAATTATTATTCGAATTATAATTACATTTGAGTATGCCTTCAACCAAAGTAATTCATATTAACACCATATCTGAGTATCATAAATACATGGAATTACCAAAGCCTGAAAATCCTTTGGTGAGTGTGGTGAAATTCGAAGACATTAAGAGAAAACACGATGGGTGTTCAAGAAGTATAATCCATAACTTTTATACTATTGCGTTAAAGAAAAATTTCAATGGTAAAATAAAATACGGCCATCATGATTTTGACTTTGATGAAGGAATACTTCACTTTATGTCGCCAAAACAAGTCCTTACAATTGATGGTATATCAAAGGAAGAATTTACACATACAGGTTGGTTGTTAATGATCCACCCTGATTTTCTTTATAATACACACTTATCAAAAAAAATAAAGCTATATGAATTTTTCAGCTATCGGGTAAATGAAGCTCTACATTTATCGGATAAAGAAGAAAAAATGATTATCGGCTTATATAAGAGCATTGAACAGGAATATAATTCCAGTATTGATCAATTCAGTCAGGATGTTATTATTTCTCAGATTGATTTATTGCTAACCTATTCAGAAAGATTTTATCAGCGCCAGTTCGTAACGCGCAAAATAGTTAATCACAAAGTTTTAGGTCAGTTAGAAAATCTCCTAACGAAGTATTGCACTAGTCAAAAATTACAAACCATCGGTATACCTACTGTGCAGTATATTTCAGAACAGTTAAACATTTCACCTAACTATCTAAGCCGTTTGCTTAATACATTAACGGGTCAAAGCACTAAACAATTCATACAGGATAAATTGATTGATTTGGCAAAAGAAAAATTGTCTACGTCCGAAAGTTCAGTATCTGAAATAGCTTACGCATTAGGCTTTGAACATCCCCAATCCTTTAGTAAGTTGTTTAAAGCAAAAGTTGGTCAAAGTCCAATGGAGTTTAGAATACAATTTTCTTCATAAATTTACAAAGTGCATTTTAATATGAAGAACATGACTAAAGAGTTAAAAGAGTTAATTAAAAAGGCTTATTCAGGTTTCAATGACAGAAATATCGACAAGGCACTTTCAACAATGCATTCGGATGTTCAATGGCCAAAAGCATTTGAAGGTGGTTATGTAGTTGGTCATAATGAAATAAGAGAATATTGGACACGGCAATGGTCTGAAATAAATCCAAATGTTGAACCGATTGAATTTAATGAAAGACCAAATGGAAGTTTAGAAATCGAAGTGCATCAAAAAGTAAAAGACTTACAAGGCAACTCAATATTTGATGGGACTGTAAAACATGTTTACACTTTACAGGACGGCTTGTTAAGAAAAATGGATATTGAAGATATTTAAACTACTAACTATTAATAGGAACTTTTGAATTTTTAGGCCTCTTTTATAAGGTAACCATACAAGTCCCATAAGCGAGCCAAATCTATTGTTCATGCTAGGATCTCGTTCAAATTGTGTCCTGTATGGGGTACAATGAAAGAAAGCCGCTAATTATCAGCGGCTTTTTTATTACAGAAAATCGCTAGCTATTCCGGTGAATTTCAATGGGCTTGGGTTCGCGTTTTTTACCCTAAACTAAAAGGAGACAGATTTCTATAGTGTTTTTTTGTGCCTTGAAATTTATCCTAATCTTAGAGTCGCATTCAGCCGCCATAATTGTCGGATTCATATTGCGATGGTACCGTGCTTATTGACGATATTGTACAATAATAAATAACAATAACCTTAGAAAAATAATCATTCAAATAAAACACTTTAATCAAAAAACTAAAAATTATGGCTCTTATCAATCCACACATTAACTTCAACGGAAATGCCGAAGAAGCTTTCAATTTTTACAAATCAGTATTTGGCGGAGAGTTCGCAAAGATTATGCGTTTCAAAGATATATCAAGTCCTGAACATCCAATAGCTGAGAAAGAAGCAAATAAGATAATGCACATTGCTTTGCCAATTGGCAAAAACATTTTAATGGCCAACGACGTTCCTGAAAGTATGGGACAAGTAAACGAAAATGAAAACAGGTCTAAGATATCTATTAGTGCAGAAAGTCGTGAAGAAGCTGACAAGTTGTTTAGCGGACTTTCAGCAGGCGGAAATATTGAAATGCCTATTGGCGACAGTCCTTGGGGTTCGTATTTTGCGATGTTTAGAGATAAATTTGGCATTGAATGGATGGTAGATTTTGATCCGCAGTATAACGGAAAAATATAAGTAAAACACAACGAACGCATAAAAGCGAGTTGTTATACGTAAAAAAATTAAGGCCTTTTTTAATAGATGGCTTCACAAATCCCAAATATGAGCCATAGCCCTTATGTCTTCTAAGGTTGTGTTTAAGTTTTGTATGGGGTGCAAACAAAGAATCTTCTCTAAAAAGATTTCTTTTTCATTATGGCTGAAGATGGAAGACGCTTCCGGGAAAAGGCTATTAGAATTGATGTTACAGCCATAAGTATGTCTGATTTAAAAGTGCGTACACTCACCAAAGGAAATGCACTTTAATTAAAGAAAAATCTTTAATTAGATCGGCGCAGCCTCGGTTTCATTTATTAACCAATTACTTAACACTCTATTTTACGGAATACTGTGATGCATCAAAAATAAAATTTAAATTTACAAGTGTCATAAATGTAAATGGTAAAAATTATAAAGCTCATAAAAAGAACAAGCTATTTTGTACCCTTCACAATTTACCTGTTTGTGTTTTGTGTGATCATTATTCCGGGTTACACATGGCTAAAGAATTTAAGCAAGCTGCCCGATTCTGCTTATAATTCTATTTTCAGCCTCCTGCTTTCCATCGCCCTTTTATTCAGCCTTGCCGTATTATGTTTCGGCCTTATAACGGTAATGGTTTCCTTTATTTATTTTAAAGTAAAGCAAACTAAAAATGAGGTTAGGGTATTATTAAACACAAGGTACCATAAAGAGAAGGGACAAAACAAGCAATCTGTCAGCATTAACATTAATCCGATCCTGTTGCCGTTAATGGGTTTTTTAAGAATAAGGATCGTATATGACAAAGATCTGTATTCGCATAAGTTTTCTCCCGTTCCTAATAAACATAAGCTGTTCAATACTTCTTTTTCGGGTGAGTTTAACTGGGATCTTCCTGAAATAAGAGAATACCAAATTGAAAAAGTAATTATTTACTTCGAAGATTTTTTCCGCTTCTTCTCTTTTGCAAGCTCCGTTAATGCGTCAAATCGTTTCCACATAAGCCCTGCATCGCAAAGCCTGCATAACATTAAAGCATCACCCCGCAAAACGGAAGAAACCACCACACGAGTAGAGGAATTAAAACGCGTGGAAGGTGAGCTGATCAATTATAAGAACTTCGAGACCAATGATGATGTGCGCCGTATTGTCTGGAAAATTTATGCTAAAAATAAAGAGTTGGTGGT
>JBBRHI010000324.1:0-4258 GCA_038222995.1 Bacteroidia bacterium
TTAGAGTTGCTGGGCACTAAAACAACTGTTGAACAAATAGATCAGAAAAGGCGCTTTGAGGTTCGTAAAGATCTTTTACAAATAACTAAAACAGCCGATAAAGTTGGCTTCGGGGAAAATTCTTCATTAAGTATAAAGGAAAAAGAAAATCTTAAGTCTGTTATCAAAAACTCAAAAACAATTACAGATTATGCACCCTTGTGGGTAGTGCTTTTAATATCCATTTCATTAGGTTTAGGCACCATGATCGGCTGGAAACGCATTGTAAAAACCATTGGAGAAAAAATAGGAAAGCAACACATGAGTTACGCGCAAGGTGCCAGTGCCGAGTTGGTAGCGGCCGCCACTATTGGTGCGGCATCTGCCTGGAGCCTGCCGGTAAGTACCACACATGTATTATCTTCGGGTATTGCCGGTAGTATGGTCGCTAAAAAAGGGTTAAAGAACCTTCAACCGAAAACCATAAAAAACATTGCATTGGCATGGGTATTAACCTTACCCGTAACCATTGCTTTATCATGCGGCTTATTTTTATTGTTTCGTTGGATATTAGGATAGAAATTTAAAACTCACTTATATAAGAAAGCAGCTCCTTGTTTTCGTTTATCCAAATTACTAAACTGTTGTTGCGTGGCGGTAAATCAAGCTTCTGGCAAATACGTGACCTGTAGTTTTCAATTGTTTTTTCCGACAGGAATAACAGTTCCGATATTTCTTTTGATGTTTTATTTTGGCTTACGAGTTTCAGCGTTTTTAATTCGGCATGGCTTAACGTTTTTAATCCGTCAATGAGCCGTTTCTTTTTTTTATCCTCTACACTTAACTCTTTGTGATGAGGCTGCATGGCAATACCCATATACTTTTCTCCCAATAATACGGTTTGGATGCATTCGGTAATTTCATCAACCGCATTATCTTTTAATATATAGCCCAAAGCGCCCGACAGCATAGCATTTTTAATCATTTCTTTTTCGCTGTACATGGTTAAGATAATAATTTTAGCAAACGGCTTTTTCTTTAAAACCTGTTTGCACACATCCAACCCGTTAATTTCCGGCATATTAATATCAAGTATGGAAACCTCCGGGTCGTATTTTAAAATACTATCTACCGCTTCTGCACCGTTATGACACTCGTAAATTTTAGCCTTTGGAAAAACATTATGCAAAATATCCTTTAATCCCATTCTGAATATAGGGTGGTCATCGGCAATTAGTAAGGAACTTACATTTTTCATTTATATAGGATTGAACGCATTAATAATTCAGGATTTAAATTTTAATGTTAACATAAAGCTTTTTGCCGGCTTATCTTCAAGGTGTACCGTTCCATTTATCATTTTCACACGTTCTTTTATGGAAAGAATTCCAAGGCCTTTATCTTTTTTATTACCTAAACCACGGCCGTTATCCCTGTAAACTAAAATAAATTCATTGTTTTTTTCGGAGACAGAAATTTTTAGAGCAGTAGCTCCTGAATGCTTTATCGTATTATTGGTACACTCCTGAAGTATACGATATAAGTGCGTTTTTATGCTTAACGCTAAGTTTTCTACCTTATCGGTAATATCGTAACTACATTCAATGCCTGTTGCGGCCTGTATGTTTTCCGATAAACTGGCCACAGAGCGCACCAAGCCAATCTTTTCGAGGTAAGAAGGGTAAAGGCTTCTCGAAATTTCACGGGTTTGTTCGATAACGCGAGAGAGCTCAGATTCCAGGATTTTTTCTTCCCGGTCGTTCTCTATTTTGCCGGATGTAATTTTTGATTTGAGCATTGATAACGACTGCCCGATGTCGTCATGAAGATCCATAGAGATCCGCGAACGGTCCTCTTCAATTTTTTCAATCAACTGCTGGCTGAAAGACTCTTGTTTCTCGCGTAATTTGGCAGAATATAAGAAGGTTACCAGGCCTATTATTAATATAATGGCAATAATGGAGATGCCTATTGTAAGCCATTTTATAAACTGTTCTTCCCGGTTTCTTTTTTCAAGAACCAACGACTTCGATTTTTCTTTCTCAAGCTCTACTTCCTTTTTTTGAACGTTATATTTTAATTGTAATCCCTGTACTATTTTACCGTTAAATAGTTTAGTGATACTGTCTTTTAACGCTATGTATTTCAAATAGTTTTCTAAAGCGTTCTTATAATTTTTTTCTGATTTCTCTATCTCATAAAGCATCATGAAGCAGGACGACTTATCCTCCGGGTTTTTTGTTATACCCGTTAACTCACTTGCTTTTTCGAGTGATTTTCTGGCAAGGGCATCTTTTTTTAAACGAAGCAATACATCTGTTTTCCCCAAATAGGCCTTTGTTAACTCAGCATACATTTTATGATGTTGCAATACATTAATGGCCGAATCCATATAAGATAGGGCCATATTGGAACGGTTAGTGCCGTTAAAAGCAGAGCCAATATTTACAAAGGCACTGGCCAGTTCCCTTGGATGATTGTTGATACGGGCATAATCAATCACTTCATTAAAAGACTTAAGGGCATCTTTAATACTGTCTTTTAAAATATAAACGATCGACATGTTTATTTTAATGTGATTTATAAGGCTTTTATCATTTGCTTTTTTGGCAAACTGTAATCCTTTTTCAAAGTCAATAAGGGCATCATCGATCTGGTCGGTGTTGAGTTTAATAAGGCCGAGGTTATTTCTAAATACAGAAATATATCTGCCAAGGTCGTGTGATTCGGCAAACTCAAGCCCCTCAATGTAAAACTTTGCTGCTTCACGAGGTTCATTCTGCTGTTCTTTTAATACCCCCAGCATATTAATAACTTCTACAATATTTTCATTATCCCGGTTTTTTTTAACCTCTATCAGTAATTGATTCAGTTCTTTTTCGGCATCGTCGTTCATCCCTGTTTCGTAATCCATAAAAATGAGTCTTACAACACTAAGCGTTTGAATGTGTCGGTTATTAGAACCGGCGGCTTGTTTATTGGCACGGTTAAAATAGGTTTTGGCCCTATCCATATTGCGGATATAATAAAAATAATTGCCGTAGTAGAGATAAACATCAGCGATAGCCGCCTCTTGTTTTGTTTTTTTAGCGGCATCAATCGTTTTTTGTCCCGCATTAAAAAGACTTACTGAATCGCTGTAGGAAACCTCCCTCACATGATTGATTAATTGGTTGATATCTTTAGTATACTGGGCTTTCGCACAGAATGAGATAAAAAAGAAGAAAAGTAAAAAACGCCCCATTTTTTAACACCAAGATAGACGAAATAACCGTAAAAGCCAATATTTAAAATTGAGGTGCTGCCCCCCTTACACTTAAGGTTTAATAATATGAAATTTACTGTAAATAACATTATCATGATCCAATCAACAATAAACAAAGGAATTATTATAAATATATAATAGCCTTTAAAAAAACTTAGAAGTCCATATACAGATATCTGTACATGGACTTTTTTTATGTTTTAATAAACACGTGTTCGTTTAACCCGATTTTATTTTGAAGACGGTTCTAAAAGATCCCAAAGATTACCGTAAAGGTCTTCAAAAACAACAACGGTTCCCCAAGCTTCTTTTACGGGCTCCCTTACGATTTTGACTTTTTGATCCAAAAGATTTTTATAATCCCTTTCAAAATTATCTGTATAAAGAAATAAGAAAACACGTCCGCCCGTTTGATTTCCAACCCTTTGGCTTTGCTCTGTATTCCCGGCTTTAGCTAATAATAAACAGCACTCCGAATCATTTGTGGGTGATACTAAAACCCATCGTTTCGATTCGCTTAGGATGGTATCTTCTCTTAAAACAAAGTTAAGTTTTTTTGTATAAAAGGTAATCGCTTCATCATAATCATCAACCATTAAGGATATATGCGCTATTCTGGGCTTCACAATTAAAGGCTGATTCAAAAATTATTTTCTTTTTTTGTAGCGTTTTGGGTTTCGTACTTCTTCCCGGTTGCTTTCAACCTGATTTATAAACTCAAAGTCAAGCTGTTTTTTAACCAGGTCGGCACGTTTTACTTTTATCATGACTGAATCGCCTAAAGAATAGATGCGGCCTGTACGTCGGCCAACCATACGGTAATTTTCTTCATCAAATACATACTGATCGTCTTTCATATCACGTGTACGGATCATACCTTCACATTTGTTCTCAACGATCTCCACAAAAATGCCCCATTCAGTTACACCGCTTATAATTCCTTTAAAGATCTGCCCGATCTTATCGCCTAAAAACTCTACCTGTTTATATTTAACGGAAGCACGTTCCGCATCT
>JBBRHI010000325.1:0-4248 GCA_038222995.1 Bacteroidia bacterium
ACACGCCGCCTGTTGTAAAATCCTTTTTCAGGTACCAGGATGTTTTTTCTTCGATCACTTCATACACATTTTTCCAAAGATCATGGATATAAAAATGCTTCCTGCCGTCGGGACAAGTTGTAATACCCGTTAACAGATCAGCGCCAAATTGCTTTAAATGATTATAGGAACCCTGTATATCATATGACTTTATTTTTCCGGCAAAAATGCCTATGTCGCCTAATTGTATCGTAAATGCCGCATTTTGAGCTTGACGGCTTGTATATTGCCAAATTTCAAAACCGCCGCCGCCGTTCATGCTGATAGCTAAAATAGCGTGTCTTGCGTGCGGTAAATTATCCGTGTATGGCAACATTAATTCAGCCATAGCGGCCTCTTCAAATATTTTTACATCTGTGCCAAATGCCTTGCGGTACCACTTAAATGTGGCTTTTACATCGGTATTCCCTACGCCTAATTGTTGTATGCCTGAAATAATATAATCCATGTACTATTTAAAAATGTAAAAATAAAAATTATAACATGTTAGCCCTCACTTTTTTCATATTTCATAACCACGTATGTTTCTTCCACCGGTAATTCGCTTGTGCAATATTTTAATTTATCCTTTAATTCATCGGGATATTTCTTTACAATAGTAAATCCCAAGGGCTCAAAAAATTCGGGAATAATGCACACCAGGTATAGGGGGCTTTTTGCCTTTTCAATAAGTGCCTTTACCACTTGTTTTCCTACACCCTTGTAGCGCTGTGGCTCTATTACTCCAAGGGAACAAAGTTCACTGCATGAGCCGTACTCTTTTATTCTTCCAAAACCAATTAAGCCGATTTGCGAAGATGCCGCTAAAAACTGATCTTTAGTTAATTGCCGGTTATCGAGTTCAAATAATTCAATCAACATTTTTATTTTAAGAAAATCATTTTTATCGGGCTCCCGGATCTTCATACTGTAAGACAAAATTTTGTTTAATTATTTAATGAAAAACACCACACAATGATACTAAATATAAAACACAACTTATTTTTATATTTATTTTTCGGCCTCAAAGGAGCGTTAATACAATAAAATTGTATTTTTGTTTTATTCCCAAAAAACAAAACAAATGCTTAAAGAATACGACGTAGTAATTGCCGGAGGCGGTTTGGCAGGATTAACATTATCCATACAACTTAAACAGGCAAATCCCGATATTTCCATTTTGATATTAGAGAGCCGTGATAAAGCAGCGGCAACAGCAGCGCATAAAGGAGGAGAATCAACCGTGGAGCTCGCTACACACTATTTCAGGGAAGTATTAAATTTAAAAGGATACCTTGAAGAGTTTGAATTGCCTAAACACGGCTTACGCTTTTTCTTTACCGATAATAAAAAAGAAGAACTCTCCAACCGTGTGGAATTAGGGCCTCGCTTAAAGCTGCCTGTACCAAGCCATCAGCTGGACAGGGGTACTTTTGAAAATTATTTAGAGAAACATACTAAATCATTGGGGACCGATTTTTTACTGGCTGCCCGTGCCAAAGATGTTGTGTTTGGTGAAGCCGGGGGTTTACACGAAATCCTTTACGCACATGAACGCGAAGATAAAAAAATACGCACTAAATGGTTGGTGGATGCTACAAGCCGGATCAGTTTATTAAAAAAGAAGTTGGGTTTTCAGAAAGAAGCGCCTCATAATGTAAATGCGGCCTGGTATAGGGTTAAAGGCGTTGTTGATATTGACGATTGGAGTGAGAACACGCAATGGAAAACATTCTTGGCGCCTAAGTTACGTTACCTCAGCACGGTTCATTTTATGGATAAAGGCTATTGGTTATGGATCATCCCTTTGGGGTCTAAAAACACAAGTATTGGTATTGTAGCTGATGAAGACATTCACCCCTTTGATACTATTAATACGTATGAAAAAGCGGTGGCCTGGATCCACAAACATGAGCCTCAGGCTGCCAAATTTGTATGCCCGCCAAAAGATGAACTGATGGATTTTAGAATCCTCAAACATTTCGCGCATGACAGCGGCAGAATTTATTCTTCCGACAGATGGGCCGTAACGGGCGAGGCAGGCGCATTCCTGGATCCATTCTATTCCCCGGGCAGTGATTTTATTTCTTTGAATAATACATGGCTCAGCGATTTAATTTTACGTGATTATAAGGGCGAAGACATTACCGTACGTGCCCAAATTTATGAGCAAACACATTTAGCATGGTTTCAAAGTTGGCTGCCTATATACCAGGATAAATATAAGCTGATGGGCAACACACAGATCATGGTTTTCAAGATTTTCTGGGATTGGGCTATTTACTGGTCGGTACCGTGTTTACTATTTACAAACCACGGGTTTACAGACCTTAAAATATTAAAAGAATTATTTGTCTCAGAAAAAAGTTTGGGAAGAAAATTCGGCGTGCTTAATAAAAACGTGCAGGATATGTTTTTAGACTGGTTACCTCACGACCATCAAAAGTTCGAGAACCGTTATATCGATCCTTTAGATCTGAATTACCTGAAAAGTTTTCAAAGAGGTATTGATGAAATGCATGCGGACTCAGAGCAGATCATTACAAAGGTTGCCACCAACATGGCTTTACTGGAAGAAGTGGCTGCCTCAATGTTTCAATTGGTGAGCAATAAAGTTCACGGTACCCCGTTATCGGTTAAGGTTGATCCGTACAAAATTTCTTTGAAAACACCTTACTCTGAAACAGAGCATGCGGGCGGAATACAGCCCGGGGAAAACATTATAAATGACGTGGAGAAAATGTGGTTCTATAAAAATGAGGTACTCGCCTAATCAACTTTAGTAAAGCGGGTGGCGTATTCTTTATTTTTATTGGATGAAATAGTTACCGTATAAACACCCGTTGGTAAAATACTTACGTCAATGTTTTCACTGAACGGTATTTTCATCACTAACTGCATTTGCATATCATACACCTTAACTTCTTTATATTCCACACCTTGTTGGGGTTTAATAAAAAGCATTTGGCTTACGGGATTAGGATAAATAACGGGTACGTTTTTTTCAAATTCATGTATGCCGGAAATATCATTAACAAAGATGGGGGTGGTTCGCAAACTGTCAATTGTATTTGCTGATGGTGAAACCGGCCAAACAACTACTGTATTTCCATTTCCCGGCCGGAAATTTCCCGGGGTAATAGAATCAGTAAAAGAGATCTGAAGCGAGTCGTTTTGATTTAAAGTAGTAACGGTTTGCGTTACTATAACCGCGGTGCTTTGAAAGGTGCCAGAAAAAATGCTTCTTAAAATTGACACACTGCCTGTAAATACAGCATTCCCCTTATTTTTAAATGCACAAGTAACCGTAAATGTGTTTCCGTAAACAGCTCCGATCGTAGATGTAGTAACTGATGCGGGGTTAATAGAATATGTAGCCACCATCCCAAGCTTCGGCTGTGCAAAAACAGAAACGGAAATAAAAAATCCTATAATAAATGCTATTGTTTTCATTTTGTCGACCTTAAAATAATAATACAATTTACGTATTTATTAAATAGGTTTTATGTAAATTTATTATTTCATTACATACTCAAAATGGATATTTTACAGGATATTATTAAATCTTTAGAAAAAGAAGAACTGAAAAGTTACAAGCTTTATTCTAAACGAACACATAATTTTACAGGTAGAATTGATCTGGAGCTTTTTACCAGTATTAAAATTAATCCTGAATGGAGCGATGCGCAACACTTTAAGCTTATTTATAAAAAAGAGAAACCTGATAGCAGATATTACAGGCTCAAAAATAAAATAAATGAAGATATTGGGGTTGTTCTTTCCAACTTAAACCGCAATGAAAAACAAATTGAGGCCTTACACCTATTAATTATTGCAAAAGTATTCTTTAAAAAGAATCAACTACAGCTGGCGCAACATTATTTAAAACTGAGTGAAAAAAAAGCGATTGCCCATGAGGATTATTCAGCCTTAGAAATAATTTATGAACTCTTTATTCAGCTAAGCTTACAAAACATTAAAGAGTCTCCTGAAATTTATATAAAAAAAAGAGAGGAAAATTCAAATCGTTTGGCATTACTCAGAGAGCTTGAAAACAACTTCTCATTACTGTCTTATAAATTAAAAACCACGCAAAACCTTGTTATTACAAAAGCTTTTAAAACCTGGATGGATTCTACATTGGAAAAAACACAGGGTTTATCTTATGTTAAAAACAGCGCTACACTTCGGTTTAAGGTTTTTCAAAACATTTGCAGGCTGTTACTGCTA
>JBBRHI010000326.1:0-4240 GCA_038222995.1 Bacteroidia bacterium
ATTCTTCTCTCCTTTAAAGGCGATATCACCTCGGAGTTGTTAACTTCTATTCTTCAAATTATGGAGAATAAAATGGATAACATGCAGGAAGAGCCTAAAACGAAAAAGAAGGTTTACAATGTTTTGGTAGAATGCCTGCAAAACCTTTACCATCATATGGATGACGCAACTGACGGAAACGGCGACAAAAACAGAAGCGCAATATTTATGATCGCTAAAAATGAAGGAGCATATAATATTATTACAGGCAACTACATTTTAAACGAAAACATTCACGGGCTTAAAACTCGTTTAGACGATGTAAACGCTTTATCAAAAGACCAGTTAAAGGATTATTATAAATCAGTTCTCAATAACGGAGAGATGTCTTTAAAAGGCGGCGGTGGATTAGGAATGATTGATATAGCCCGAAAAACAGGTGAAAAATTAGATTACAATTTTTTGGAAATTGACAATAAAGTTTCTTTCTTTACACTCATCATAAAAGTAACACAACCTCAACTTATATAAAACAAGCTCACTATGGAAAAATACGCTATCGAAGGCACACCAAAAACACCAACCATTTCATTTGATATTCAAAATGGTGTATTAGAAATTAAAGGACGTTCAATTCCTGAAAATTCTATTGAGTTTTATAAACCGTTAGTGGATGCTTTAGATAAATACTCTACAGCTTCTAAACCTGCTACTACGGTTAATATTCAATTAGAATATTTCAACACGAGCTCTTCTAAATGCATTCTGGATGTATTTAAAAAATTAGAAGCAATTCATAAAGGCGGAAGCGCAGTTACCATTAACTGGCATTACGAAGAAGATGATGAGGATATGTTGGAGGCAGGTGAAGATTACCAGGCAATTATTAATGTACCGTTTAAAATGGTTCAGGTAGCTGAATAATTTTGAGACATAAAATGTTTATAAACCCCGATTTATCGGGGTTTTTTTATGCATGATTTCATGAATTTTACTTAAATTTGTAGCCTTAAAAAATACATATGTCTAAAATAACAGAATTACTGGGAACACAAGCAGATAGTTTACTTAACCATACCTGTAAAACTATTTCTAAGGAAAACATTGTGATACCGGGTGCAAATTTTATCGATCAAACCTTTGCTTACTCTAACAGAAATCCGCAGGTATTAAGAAGCTTACACCAATTATACGCCACAGGCCGTTTAGCAAATACAGGCTATATGAGTATTTTACCGGTTGACCAAGGCATTGAACACAGTGCCGGCGCATCCTTTGCCCCTAACCCCATTTATTTTGACAGTGAAAATATTGTGAAATTAGCCATTGAAGGCGGCTGTAACGCGGTTGCATCTACTTACGGTGTGTTAGGTTCGGTAGCACGCAAATACGCTCATAGAATCCCTTTTATTGTAAAGATCAATCATAACGAATTTCTTTCGTACCCTAATAAATTTGACCAGATTATGTTCGGCTCCGTAGAGGATGCCTGGAACATGGGTGCGGTAGCAGTCGGCGCTACTATTTATTTCGGTTCGGCCGAATCGGGGAGACAAATCATTGAAGTAGCCCGGGCTTTTGAAAGAGCGCACGAATTAGGAATGGCAACCATTTTATGGTGCTATACCCGTAACTCCGCCTTCAAAAAAGACGGCGTAGATTATCATACAGCGGTTGACTTGTCATCACAGGCAAACCACCTGGGGGTAACCATACAGGCAGATATCATTAAACAAAAAATGTCTGACAAAAATGGCGGCTACAATGCTATAGGCCATGGTAAAACACACCCTAAAGTGTATTCAGAATTAACTACGGATCACCCTATTGACCTTTGCCGTTACCAGGTTGCAAATTGCTATATGGGTAAGATCGGTTTAATTAACAGCGGCGGAGAAAGTAAAGGCGCATCTGACTTAGCGGAAGCAGTAACCACAGCCGTTATCAATAAACGCGGCGGCGGCCAGGGATTGATCTCAGGACGAAAAGCATTTCAAAAACCTTTAAAAGAAGGCGTTGAATTATTAAACTCCGTACAGGATGTTTATTTAGATAAAACAATTACAGTAGCATAATCAGTGAGAGAATTGGAGAGTGTTTGAGTTAGAGAATTAAGTAATCAACTCACTATCTCAACAAATCAATAATTCAATAATTATAAAAATATGGGTTGGTTTAAACGATTAAAAGAAGGTATTACCACTACTACTACCGAAAAGAGAGAAACTCCCGAAGGTTTATGGTATAAATGCCCTTCATGTAAAAAAATACATACGGCTCAGGAACACAAAGCGCATCAACATGTTTGCTTAAATTGCGGTTACCACGAGCGAATTGGAAGTGCCGAGTATTTTGAAATTATTTTTGACGACAACAGTTTTACAGAACTTCACGAAAATTTAGTAAGCGGCGATCCTTTGGATTTTACGGATACTAAAAAATACACAGACCGCTTAACGGACACGATCAAAAAAACAGGATTAAAAGATGCCTTAAGAAGTGCTTACGGTAAGGTAAACGGAAACGACCTGGTAATATGCTGCATGGACTTTGGCTTTATAGGCGGCTCGATGGGAAGCGTAGTAGGTGAAAAAATTTCTCGTTCTATTGATTTTTGCTTAAAGAATAAAACACCTTTATTGATCATTTCAAAATCGGGCGGTGCCCGTATGATGGAAGCAGCATTTTCATTAATGCAAATGGCAAAAACATCTGCTAAATTATCGATGATGGATAAAGCAGGCATTCCTTACATTTCTTTATGTACAGATCCTACAACAGGCGGTGTTACGGCAAGCTACGCTATGTTAGGAGACCTAAACATCTCTGAACCGGGCGCGTTAATAGGCTTTGCGGGTCCGCGTGTTGTAAAAGAAACCATCGGTAAAGATTTGCCTAAAGGTTTCCAAACAGCTGAGTTTGTATTGGAACACGGTTTCCTCGACAAAATTATTGCACGTACCGAATTAAAAGCCAAGCTTGCCGCATTTCTTAAAATGTTTAAGAACTAAATCCATCAAGATTATAAAACTTTAAAAGTTCATGCTTCGTAAGTAGGCATGAACTTTTATTTTATAGCCCGAAAAGGAAAAATGTTTATTAATTTTTTATATTTGGTATAAGATGAATCACATTCATAAAACTACCGCCATTACTATCCTTCTTATAAGCATTGCCATTACGCTGATATGCTTTGGCTTTACAAACATTCCTGCAATCATGGGTGTAATTGCGTTTTTTGCAGCTATCCGTGAATTGCCGATTTATACAAGCATTTACCAATTTATAACTATAATGTTATCAGCCGCTGTTGTCGGTATCTGCATTGATATACCTTACGGAGATTTTCCTTTCAGTACATTGGCCCTTTTATTTTTTGCCTGCGTCCCGGTAGTTCGTATTGCCTTCTTTAAAACCTTTTCATACATCTCTTATTCCTGGTTTGAGCCCTTAATGACTGCTCTTGGCGCTTTCACACTGCTCAGCTCAAACCTCCTGCTGCTGCATAACCGACCCGCCTATTTTATCGCTTTGCCTATTTTTCTTTTTGATATCATATTTGCATACGGTACTATAAAAGACAAAAACCAGCTCCTGAAAAGCGCACGTGGCGGCTATCGCGTACAAATTGGAAAAACAGCCAATGAGTTTGAATTGCCCGACCAGGATGGAAATAAGGTAAAACTCTCTGACTTTAAAGACAAACGGCACGTACTGCTTATTTTTGTTCGGGGCGATTGGTGCCCGGGTTGCCATATGATGTTGCGTACATACGAAAAGAATAATGATAAATTCCGGTCCAAAAATGTATTGGTGATGGCTATCGGGCCCGATCCTGTAGGGGTAAACAGGGAAATGGTGAAAAAACTCGGACTTGATTTTAAAGTATTGTCTGACGAAGGTCAACGCACAGCCATGATTTATGGTGTACAACTAAAGGAATATGATAATGCCTTTGCTGAAAAATACGAAGAAGGAATTCCTTTGCCGGCATCTTTTCTTATTGATAAAAAAGGGATCGTCCGTTACGTATCAAGGCCTGATAAAGTCGGTGAATTTTTAAACCCTTCTTTAATATTTCCTATTGTGGATCAATTAGACAGTAATTTCAGGGGAATAGAAGAACAGGACACTCAGTTACAAAAAACGACTGTTGTAAGTAAGGACGAATTGAAAAATTATGAGGCAACCATCAGCTCATTGAAAAAGGAACTGAATAAATACCAAAGTATCATTGACCAGGCAAACGATTGTATAATTG
>JBBRHI010000327.1:0-4229 GCA_038222995.1 Bacteroidia bacterium
TAAAGCCTGCATCTCTATAGGAGCCTGGTACCAATAGTAACCATAGTTCTCTTTCCAGTACATGCCCATTTCTTCACTGTTAACGCTATTCTCTTTTAAAGATCTTAAAATATCCTTCGGTGTTTTGGTATCGGCATAACGGTTCAGGCTTAAGGCTATCATTCCCTGCATGTATCTACTGTTATCTAACCAATAGGTTTGCTCTTGTTTTTTGTAGTACTCAAAATGTTCTTTGTTGCGATTGTCTAACAAAATATCTTTAAAATTACTTCGCATATATAAATACTGAACAGCCGTATAACTTAAATGATTTTCTGTTTTGTATTTCGGGCTGTATTTTTTCATCTCGTTATATTCTTCCCGCATACGGTCATCACAGTATTTTACGGCTTTGGTTATCATATCCCATACTTCGCCGTTCTCCCGTGTTTTTATAACGCCTAATTTATCTAAATGAGAAAAACCGGTAACAATAAGCTGTGTCATGTACCAATCATCCGGGCCGCCGTCGAACCATACAAAGCCGCCGTTAGACGATTGTTTTTTCTGAAGTTTTTTAAACGCCCGGTCCTGTTCATTGCCCATTTTATTGAGGTCAAATAATAGACCCACGCGTTTTTTGTTTTCAGTTTCACTTTTCGATTGTAATACCCAAGGGGTTTCTTCCAGCACTAAGGATTTTAATTCTTGATTTTTTTCAAGGTTAGAAAGAAACGCATCAGGGCTTGACATTTTCCAGGCATCGAAAATAGCTTTTATTTTAGGTTTTGAATTTACAACGTAAGCACCTAAACTGTTAGCATAGTATCTCGCAAATGTTTGCTCTGCACACTCATAAGGGTATTCCATTAAATAAGGAAGCGATTGTAAAGCGTACCAGGCAGGATTAGCCGTAAACTCAAGCGTATAAGATTTGTTTTTTAAAGTAGTTGAATTATTATTTTGATTTGTGAATTTGGTAAAATTAAATTCTTTGGTTTGATTACTTCTTATAGGCATAGGCATACTTTCTGTTACCAGCATGCGATTGGTTAATACAGGAACAGCGTTTTCTTCACCATCCGCAAAATTACCGGCTTTGGCCACTACTTTGTATTTAATGGCAGAATAGCCTTCCGGTATTTGCAAGCTCCAGTTTACAGAGGTACTTTGCCCTTTTTTAACCGTAAAGTTTCTTGAGCCGATAGGGGCTTCTATCAATTGGTTAGAGATTTCTTTATCTGTTAAGGCATCGTATAAGGTAAGCTCAGCAATTCCCGGCAGGTCTTTATCCGATAAATTAGAAACCTTTGAAATAAAAGTGATCTTATCTCCTTCTCTGAAAAAACGCGGCGCATTAGGTTCCACCATTAATTCTTTTTGAGTAACCACTTCTTTTTCAAAACTGCCGGCCTTTAAATCTTTAGTATGCGCAAAACCCATTACCCTCCATTTGGTAAGGCTTTCAGGAACAGTGAATTTAATAATCACTTCTCCTTTTTCATTAGTTTGTAACTGAGGGTAAAAGAAAGCTGTTTCATTAAAATTAGTCCGGGCCTTAACGTCCGACATATCCATACCTCCTTTTTCTTCACGGTTCCTTAAGTCTCCTGCCGGTTTTTTATCGGCAGAAGTAAGGCCTGCCGTTATATTGCCTGCAACGTCTCCGTCATCTTTGTTCTTACTGCTTTCTTTTTCTGCAAAGGCAGTTTTAGGCAACATACTTGCTTTTTTTGTATTAACAGTCGTTTCATCTCCGGCAACGCTTGGCGATGCAGCAACAGCATCATACATTTCCTCCTGTGCCGCGCCTCGTCCCGCTCCTCCGCTCAAACCATAACTGTAGTAACTGCCGTTATAAAAGCCTAATCCGAAATAGTTTAAAGCATCGTAATAGCGTGCGGGCATTGACGTATAATCAGATCTTATTTCATTGTATTCTGTTGAGTTAGATATGCGGGCAATACTTGATGTCCAGTTTAAACGTGCATAATAACTGCCGTAAATATTAAAGTACCAGCTGTTCGCTCTAAAGGCATCAAGTGATGCGTCGTACATGCTCACTACCATTTCAGCAGCAGCTTTCTCTCCTTTTTTATCTTTTAATATTAATCTCCATTCTTCCGCTTGCCCCGGTAATAATTTATCACGGAACGTTTCAAATTGAATATCCAAATCTTTATTGCTGTACGGCACGGTAATAATATTACTGTGTGTATAGAACCGGTTGTTTTTAATAAAAGTGGCATGGAAGGCAAAGTTACCGCGATGCATCTCTTCAACATTTATAGTGTTCTCCTTCATAGAAGCCTGCCGGGTTTCGCTGCCCGAAGTTTTGCCGTTATGCTCCACTTCAAATAAATAGTTAACGTCTTTATAACCCGATGCTAAAATATAGCTTACGGTTTCCCCCGGTTCAGCAGTTGTTTTAGGATAATAGAACCAATCCGCTGTTTGCTCAGGAACCTCGTTCGTGTTTTTATTGAAGATAGTTACGTATTCAAAAGCTTTTATCTCTTCACCGAATTTATCTTTACACGTGGCTTCAATAACATACACACCGGCTTTAAATAATTTGAGATCGGCCGACAGATCATATTCTTTTTTCGTGCCGGTATCAAATGATTTTTCTAAGACCTTGGTTTGTTTTTCCCATTTGTATTTATTGCTTTCATCCCCGTACAGATCGTTCGGGAAGGTTTTATAATACTCTTCTTTAGTTAAAGTATGCCTGTCAGGCTGAGGCCAAAGGCGCGACCTGAATACTTTTTGCGGCTGTTTTAATGTATAGATCGTAAATGTTCCTTTCGTGTTTTCATCAACACCGTTTAAATTAGTAGTGGTAATGCGGATCGGTTTTGACGTATTAAGTTCAATGATCTCATCGCTCGTAATGCTTAATTGCAATGCCCGGTAGCCCACTTTTACAGAAGTGCTTGTGCTGTGTGTTTCCCCGTTAATATCGGTTACATCAGCCGTAATTTCGTAGTCATACGTGGCATAACTTGTTTTAGAAACGGATTCATCAGGCAGGGCTTTAAACTTTATAACGTAAGCCCCTGTATCGTTAGTTACGATTTCTCCATTCGTAATTTCTGTTTGGGGTGTTGTATTATAATAAGGCCTGTACCACCAATACCAATATGGGTAATTTACGGTTCGCGTCACACGGTAAGCAACTTTAGCTCCGTCTATCACGTTACCGGCGTAAGCTTTTGCAATCCCTGTAACCGTTACTTCATCATTTAATCTATAGCTTCCTTTAACCGGGTTAAACTCCGTTTCAAATTTCGGGCGTTTGTAATCTTCTACCGATACATAGGCATTACCGTAATTATCGGTAATTCGCATTTGACCGTTGAGCCCGTTTTGCGGCGCAGTAAACGAACCCGTTACGGTTCCGTATTCGTTAGTAGTAAGGTCAACCGAACTTATTTTTTGATAGTTCACATCAAAAAAAGTAACGGTTACCGGGTAATTTGTTTTTAGTTTATGGTTTTTGTTATTAACGGATTCTAGAACGATAGATTTAAAATAAACCGTTTGCCCCGGCCTGTAAATAGCCCTGTCTGTATAAATGAAAGATTGTGTAATGGCGTAATTATTTCCGCCTGTTTTGTAAGTATAATAGCTGTTATTATTAAAGTAAGTATCATTACCGTTAGTAAACTCTACAAAAAACTGCTTTTCACCAATAGTCCCGTAATCAATGTTTACAAAGCCTTTTTCGTCTGTTTTAAAAGAAGGACCTTTTTTTATAATATAATCCCTGAGCTTGTAATCATAACTTTCGAACCATACCTGTGCCGAACTATTTTTTAAAGGCTCGCCTGTCTGGCGCTGTAAGGCATAAAAATCATAGGAGCCGTCATCTCTTTTTCTTTCGGTAGATGCTATGTCGGAAACAATGTACGTACTGTAAGCGGTTATGTTATTAGCGTATTTAAAATCTTCGCTTAACGAGTTTAAAATTATATAATAGCCTGCCGGCAGTTCCGGTAATTTTATTTCTGTGTTATGCGATTGAAAATCACCGTCGTCTTCAATAAGCTGAGAAAAATCTGCAATAGCCGTTGGAAATGTTTTAAATTTTTCGTACAGGTCTTTACCGTATTTTTTGCGAGTCAGTTCTCTCAGTTCACGGTTGGTAGTTTTTATAATTTTAAAATAAAGTTTTGATATGTTTTGCGAAGTAACCATCGCACGCGCAGGTTTGCCGGGCTCATTCACTTCTTCCAAAGAAAGGTTGT
>JBBRHI010000328.1:0-4226 GCA_038222995.1 Bacteroidia bacterium
CATCTTCATCTACTTCGCCGCTAAAGCAAGCATCAATAAACATCAGCTTACGGATAGGCTTCATTTCTTTAAATAATTTTTCGAAGCTGTTGTAGCTTACCGAATTTATTTTAGGGTCTGTAAAATCGGTATAATAAGTAGGGAAATAATAACTCAGGTCCGTATCTAAATACCCGTGCCCTGCAAAAAACACCATCACTACATCGTTAACCCCTGCTTTGGAAAAAAATTGTTTTAAGTTCTTAACGGAATCAGGGCTGAAGGATTGATTGTATAGTTTTTTAATTTCGATCTTATTAAATGATTTTGAGCCCGACATCGTTTTGGCAAGATCATTCGCATCTTTAACTGCATAGGCCAGGTCGTATTCTTTATCCTTAAACTTTTCGCTCCCTAATACCACTAAGTACAGATCGGGTTTTACGTTGCCGGTATTATTAAATAAACGCACAATACGCGGACTTTCCAGGCCTTTATCATCTTTTACGCTGAACTCAAATTGATTAATGCCCGAAGATGTTTCAAATGAAACTGTTTTTTCGAAACGTGTACTTTGTTCATCGGGAATGGTTTCGGAAAAAATTAACGTACCGTTATTATAGACGTTGACATTCGTTAATTTGTTTTGTCCTTTGTTGGCACTCATCGAAAAGTTAACGATCCCCGTTTTATCGGAATTCATTTTCACATTTTGCACAGAAGGGAGCGAAGAGAAATTTACTTTACCGTCGGGCTTTAATCCTAAAACGCGCATCCGCTTTAAATAGGCTGTTTCATAAGCGTTTATTAAGGCGCTGTCGGGACAACCAAAGGCGCGCAATACTTTATGCGGTTGGTTTAAGTAGGCGTCGAACTGTTCAAAGCTAAACATTTCTGATTGGTATTTAAAGCGCATGTTCTTTACAAATTCTTTTGAGCCGAGGTAATATAGTTCGGAAGTGACCAGGAAAAAATTATCACTGTTTGCATTGGCCAGCTGCCCGACAATATGTTTATTTTTAAGATCAACAAACGTAGCCAGGGAGCTTGAACCGCTTGTAATAATAAGACGATCGATACTTTCTACAAAAAAACATTTAGGTATTGAGATCCGCATGTCGCTCAGGTCAAGCAATTCATTTCCTTTTTCGTCGTAGATCTTAAAAAAAGTACCGTAAGGATTGTACATCACAAAATATTTTCCCGTTTCGCTTGCTATGCTTGATGAAATGATCTCTGCTGTTTTAGAAAGTGTTTTTGTGTAAAGTTCTTTTCCTGTTTCCGTATCGTATTCGCTGTATACAACTTCTTTTTCGGGCTTACCGGAGTAATCCTGCTTCAAATACCAAATACCTATTACTGCTCCATTTTGTTTGATCTTAAAATCGTAGGGATAATACGTGATCGCGTAATCAGCCACTATCGCCTTTTTGGACAGATCTACTTTTACTATGGCGCTTACATCCAACTCAATTTCATTCCCGTTAATGTTCTGCTTTTTTTTAACCTGCCCGGAGGTATATACACATTTATTATCGGGGCTTATTAATACCCGTGAGGTTACAGTCCAAGTATCACTTTCGTATTCTACTTTTTTTGTCTTACGGTTAAGGATTTTATATTTAGAAGCATCCGGAATAAAGACGAGTTCTTTTGTAAAGTTAATGCCTTTCTCAGGGCTACCGGCAGCAAGGGAAAACATACCGTCATACTTTTCTTCGGCAAGCGTTTGCAAATTAAAAATATGAAGTGTTTTATAATCAGAATAATAGTATTCGCCGTTTAAAAACCCGGACATAAACGCGTAGACATTTTTCTTTAAAAATTTTGTGTATTTCTTTTTACGGATATTATAAACAGACAGGTTTAAATGATTGAATGATTTCCCTGAATTGACAACGGCTTCAGAATCGTTTAAAAAAATCAAGCCGTAAATAAAAGACGTATCTGATCCTGAAACATCTTTTATTTCCGCATACTTCGAAAAGCTATTCATATCCCAAAAAAAACCGGAGGTGCCGGCATTGGTAAACATCCAGCGTTTATTGGGGCTTATGTCTGCCGAATTAATGGTGTTGCCTAACGTAACCCGTTCCGAAATTAATTGCATGGTGTGAGGCTCATTAATGCGTAAGGCTTTATAAGGGCTGTAACCGTTGGATACCATACGGTTTCCGCTCGGGGAAATGCGAAAATTAGAAACAACATTTTTATAACTCCTTACCAATTTTTTTGTAGTGAGGTCAATACATTTTATGCCTTTGGCTGTGGAATATACAGCAAGTTTTGTCCCTGTTAAAAAATCAATGTCATAAATGAATTCATCGCTTGAAAAGTTTAGCGTATCGGGAACAGAAATGGCAGGGCGTTTATTTATTTCTTTAAAGGTTTTTTTATCGTAAAATGTATAATCGTATTTCATCATGCGCACTTCATGCACGATCTTTTCTTTTTCAAGATCCATAATAAAATAATTGGTTGCCGTAAAGCACAACAATAACGAATCGCGCACGCGTGTTTTAGTAATAACACCGGTATTAGAGATCACTTCCTTCACATCAGCCAAATCAGTTAATGACTGTTTGTAAATAGCATTCAGCGTACCTGATGTTTTAGCTAATAATACTTCCTTATTTTTTTTATATAAGGAGGTGCTCATAATGTAATCGGTTATCGGAAATACATGCGATGTAAGTACCGACTTTTTTTGAAGATCATACACCAATGTAAAAGATCCTACGGCTACATAGAGCTCATCGGCATTACCTGTAAAAAAAACAGTAGAGATAGGTAGAGAGCCGTAATATTCGCTGTTTGGCAAGCCTTTGATAAGATCGGCGGTAAGAATTTTATACATCAACTCCAGTTTTTGATCTTTAAAGCTAAACACTAACAGTTCGTTATTAAGTGTAACGATCAATGTATTTCCTTCAGGGTTAATGGATAAATTTTTAGCCATGTACCCTAAATCGTACTCATCCACTACTTCTGCCGTCTCTGTATTATATATAGTCAGGGCATTCGCACACAACGCAAAATACTTTTCGCCGGGGAAAAATTGAACGAAATCATAATAGCTGTAACCTATCTCTTTCGGGATAATTATTTTAACGTCTTTTAATTTCGCTGTACACGTGTTTTTATAAATTAATATAAAAAGCAGGACAAATAACTTTTTCATCTATACGTTTGTTAATGTGTGCAAGCAAGTTTAAAGCTTAAATCAATCCTTTCAAAATACTTTCATCTACCATGTTTGGCATAGTTACTTTTAAATTTGGTGTACGTTCCATTTCACGCTTCATGGCAAAATTAGCTTCTTTATTACGTGCCCAACTGCGACGCGCAATGCCGTTATTTACATCCCAGAATAACATTGATTTTAATCTGCGGTCTGCGTCTGCGCTACCATCCAATACCAATCCAAAGCCGCCGTTAATTACTTCACCCCAACCTACGCCGCCGCCATTGTGTAAGCTAACCCAGGTTGCCCCGCGAAAGCTGTCGCCCACAAAGTTTTGTACCGCCATGTCAGCCGTGTATTTTGACCCGTCGTAAATATTAGACGTCTCGCGGTAAGGCGAATCTGTTCCGCTCACATCATGGTGATCTCTGCCCAACACAACCGGAGCCGTAATTTCTTTAGCGGTAATGGCTTTATTTATGGCTTCGGCAATTTTTACCCGGCCTTCGCTGTCAGCATATAAAATGCGGGCTTGAGAGCCAACCACTAAATTATTTTTCATGGCGTCACGGATCCAGGTAATATTATCGCTCAGCTGTTGCTTAATTTCATCAGGCGCGGTTTTGTAAATTTCTTCCAACACGTGCAAAGCTATTTCATCCGTTTTACGCAAGTCATTTTCATTGGCACTTGTACATACCCAACGGAAAGGCCCGAAGCCGTAGTCGAAGCACATAGGCCCTAATATATCCTGCACATACGAATTGTATTTGAATGTTGCGCCAATGTGGCCGCCTTTCAACGGTTTTTCGGTTTTGTAAATGTCTGCTCCTGCTCTTCCCGCTTCCAGTAAAAATGCATTTCCGTAATCAAAAAAATACATTCCTTTGGCGTGTAATGTATTAACAGCCGTTGCATGGCGAACTAACGTTTTCTGAACTGCCTCTTTAAATTCACCCGGTTTTTCAGCCATTAGTTTATTACTTTCCTCTAATGTGTACCCTACAGGGTAGTAGCCGCCCGCCCATGGATTATGCAACGATGATTGATCTGAACCAATATC
>JBBRHI010000329.1:0-4219 GCA_038222995.1 Bacteroidia bacterium
ATTGCACTAACAGGAGGTTTCTTGACAATGAGTACGTCAGCCCTTGCAGGGAATCCTGAACGTGCCGGCCAGGCAGGAGCGTCGCAGTTATTAATTAATCCATACGCTCGTTCTGCCGGTTGGGCTAATTCAAATACAGCATCTTGTAAAGGGTTAGAATCGCAGTATGGTAACGTAGCGGGACTAGCGTTTACGAAAAAAACGGAATTAATGTTTATGCGTTCCTCATGGTTGGTGGGAACAGGCATTAATATTAACGCCTTTGGGTTTTCTCAAAAAGTAGGTGAAACAGGGGCAATAGGTATCGGTATTACTTCTATCAACGCCGGTAAAATTGAAAGGACTACCGAAGACCAGCCGGAAGGCGGCTTAGGTACATTTACACCGCGTTTCACAAATATCGCGTTATCTTATGCTAAAGGGTTCTCTGATAATATTTATGGAGGCGTTACCGTAAGGGTTATCTCTGAAGGTATTGATAACGTAAAAGCTCAGGGAGTATCAATTGATGCCGGTATTCAGTACCATACCGGTAAATATGATCAGGTGCATTTAGGTGTGAATTTAAAAAATGTAGGCCCGAAAATGCAATACAAGGGTGATGGCTTAACGGTGCAAAGCAGTGTTACCAATGCTTATGGCGATAGCTACTTGTTAACGCAGGATCATAAATCGGCTTCGTTTGATTTACCGGCTTTATTAAACATAGGCGCTGCTTACGATTTCTATTTAGTGAAAGATACAACCGGAAGGTTAAAAACTCACCGCATTACGGTAGCAGGTAATTTTACATCTAACTCCTTTACAAAAGATAATCTTTTGGTTGGTGTGGAGTACGGATGGAAAAATATGTTAATGGTACGCGCAGGTATGACTATGGAAAAAGGTATTTATAAAGGTGACGGTAATCGTACAACAGCATTAACAGGGCCAAGTTGTGGAGCAACTGTTGAAATTCCTTTCGGAGAAAAAAAGTCAACTTTCGGAATTGATTATTCGTATCGTTTTACAAATCCTTTTGGAGGAGTTCATACATTTGGCGTACGAGTTAACTTATAAATTACTATATTTGTTTAAGGCAAATTTTAAAGAGTCCCGAATCATATTCGGGATTCTTTTATTTTAATAAAAACATACAAATGGCAACAATTGCATATTATACAGAAGAAGGCTTAAAAAAACTGAAAGACGAATTGCACGAACTGAGAACCGTAGAACGTAAAAGTGTGATCAGGCAAATTGCGGAAGCCCGCGATAAAGGCGATCTGTCGGAAAATGCAGAATATGATGCCGCAAAGGATGCACAGGGACTACTGGAGATTAAAATCTCCAAACTTGAAGAAATTGTGGCTAATGCGCGTATAGTAGACAGCTCTCAGTTGGATATTAGTAAAGTGAGTATTTTAACTACGGTTAAGATCAAAAATCTTAAAAATAATGCAGAGATGAAATATACCATCGTTGCAGAAAATGAAGCGGATTTAAAGGCAGGTAAAATCTCAATTGATTCGCCTATCGGCAAAGGATTGGTTGGCCGAAAAGTGGGCGATAAAGTAGATGTTACTGTTCCCGCAGGTATCGTTCCGTTTCAAATTATTGAGATCAGCATTTAACGATGCCAAGCATTTTTTCAAAAATTATTGCAGGAGAAATTCCCTGCTACAAAGTCGCAGAAAACGACCGTTTTATAGCATTTTTGGATATTGCTCCCTTAAAAAAAGGACATGTATTGGTTATTCCTAAAAAGGAAGTAGATTATATTTTTGACCTGGATAACGATACTTATTTAAGACTTGCCGCTTTTGCAAAAGAAGTAGCTGCCGGCATCAAAAAGTCAATACCCTGCAATAGAGTAGGTGTTTGTGTTATAGGGCTGGAAGTGCCGCATGCCCATATCCACCTAATTCCTATTGATTCGGAAAGCGATATGAATTTCAGGAATGAAAAGCTTAAGCTCAGTAAAGAAGAGTTTGAGACGACAGCTTCTGCCATTCGCACCGCGCTTTTGTAACGTTCGCCGACTTCCCTATTTATTATCATTTTTTGACGGATACCCGTTCATAAAATCTCTTATATTTGCAGCCTAAAATTTACTTCCAAAATGGATAAAAAATCCCTCATAGGTTTAGGCCTGATTGCTGTTATACTAATTTCATGGCTTGCATTGAACGGACCGAGCAAAGAACAGATTGCTCGAAATAAAGAAATTAAAGATTCGGTTGAATTTGCAGCTAAAATGCAGCAATTAAAAGAACAGGAAAAACCTGTTGCCGTTAAACAAGCCGCCACTGTTGATACAACCAAAGCTTCCGTAATAAATAAAGATTCTTTAACTAAAGTTGCTTCATACGAACAGTATAAAGACTTCGGTGTTTCTGCAACCGGAAAACAGCAAACGTTCACATTGGAAAATGAAAACATTAAAGTATACATTTCTAACAAAGGCGGTAAAATTGAAAAAGTAGAATTAAAAGAATACAAGCGTTACGGGAGAACAGAGCCTCTTATTTTATTTGATAAAGATTCAACTTCGCAATACCTGCAATTTGACGCTTACAGTAATTTAAAATTGGTTACCGATAGTTTTTATTTTGAGGCAAATACACCGGTGGTTACAGATAATGCAAACGGAACAAAATCGATCAGCTTAAAATTATTAACAGATAAGCCGGGGAGCTATATTGAATATACCTATACATTAAAACCTAAAGATTATATGGTTGATTATGATGTGAATTTTGTGGGAATGCAAAGTATCATATCAACTAAAGCAAACCATGTAACCCTGCACTGGTCGCAGGCTATGCCAACCCAGGAAAAACATATTTCTAAAGAACGTGAAGTAGCTACAGCTTATTATAATGAAGCCAAAGCGGGTGTTGATTATATTAACGCGCGTAAAAGCGAGGAAAAAGTATTCACAGAATCTGATATTAAATGGGTATCATTTAAGCAACACTTTTTTAACTCTACTTTAATTGCTAAAAAAGACAATTTCTTAAAAGAAGGAAGCTTTGTAAAAACATCTGAAAACCCGCAATCTACGGATATTGTAAAAACAATTACAAGTGAACTGAGCATTCCTTACAAACATAACGGTTCGGAAACTTTTGGAATGCAGTTTTATTTTGGCCCTACTCAATATAAAAAACTTAAAAATTTAGACCATGATATGCAAAAGCTTGTCCCTACAGGTTGGAGCGTGTTCAGCTATATTAATAAATGGATGGTAATTCCTTTATTTAACGGGTTATCAGCATTAAACAGCGGGTTAATTATTTTAATATTAACGTTAATTTTAAAGACCATTTTATTTCCTATCGCTTATAAAACCTATATGAGCGGAGCAAAAATGCGTGTTTTAAAACCGGAGATCGATGAGATTAATGCAAAATACGAAAAGGATCCTGACCCGATGAAAAAACAACAGGAAACGATGTCGTTATACCGTAGGGCCGGGGCAAATCCTCTTTCAGGTTGTTTACCGATGTTATTGCAGTTTCCTATTTTAATTGCCTTATTTGCCTTTATTCCCGCTTCTATTGAGCTGAGACAAAAAGGGTTTTTATGGACAGATGATCTGTCAACGTATGATTCGATTTATAAATTCGGATTTAATGTTTGGGGCTACGGAGATCACATTAGCTTATTTGCCATATTAATGTTTGTATCAACTATTATTTATACCTGGATGAACAGCGCTTTATTGCAGCCGCAGCAAACACAAATGCCCGGCATGAAGTATATGATGTACTTAATGCCTGTTATCTTTTTAGCTGTAATGAACAGTTACAGTGCGGGTTTAAGCTGGTATTACTTTTTAGCCAACGTGATTACCTTTTTACAAACCTGGTTAATGCGTAAAATGATAGACGACGGTAAAATAAGAGAAAAATTACTGGCCAATATGAAAAAGCCGGAAAAGAAATCTACGTTTCAAACAAGGCTCGAAGAAATGTCGAAACAACGACAGCAATTGCCTCCGAAAAAGAAATAGTTTAAACAAAAAAGCGACTCATTCAGGTCGCTTTTTTGTTGTACTATATTAGTTATATTTCTTTTTAATTTCCTAATAATCCGCAATAAAATGAGTGGTTTAGCGCGTTATTTGTAACGATTCTAAATACCAAAAAATAGATTGATTATTTGATGTTTTACCTAAAAATGGTTAATCTTACAAATCAGTAATTATTTATAAAAACATGAACACAGCTTCATC
>JBBRHI010000330.1:0-4218 GCA_038222995.1 Bacteroidia bacterium
GATTTTAGTCCGTCAATAAAAATAGCATCTACCTCTTGCAACAGCTGTACTTTTTCTTCTGTGATATCTCCTAAAATACGAATGGCCAAACCCGGTCCCGGGAAAGGATGGCGGCCAATTAACGACGCGTCAATTCCTAAAGCCTTGCCTACTCGGCGAACTTCGTCTTTAAATAAACTGCGTAAGGGTTCAACCACACTTAATTTCATATAATCGGGTAAGCCGCCTACGTTATGGTGCGATTTAATAGTGGCTGAAGGCCCGTTCACGGAAAGGCTTTCAATAACATCGGGATAAATAGTTCCTTGTCCCAACCATTTTGCATCGGTAATAGATTTCGACTCGTCATCAAACACATCAATAAATGCCTTACCAATGGCTTTACGCTTGGCTTCCGGATCAGATACGTTTTTAAGAGCATTGTAAAAACGTTGTTTTGCATTAACGCCTTTTACATTAAGCCCCATGTGTTTATACGAATCCAAAACGTTCTCAAATTCGTTTTTACGCAATAAACCGTTATCTACAAAAATGCAATGTAAGTTTGCGCCTATCGCTTTATGCAGTAATACAGCCGCTACAGAGCTGTCTACACCACCTGATAAGCCTAACACTACTTTATCGTTACCAAGTTGTTTTTTTAAGCCGGCAACAGTAGTGTCAATAAACGAATCGGATGTCCAGGTTCCTTCGCAACCGCAAATACTTTTTACAAAATTGTTTAATAAATGGGCCCCATCTGTTGAGTGGTATACTTCGGGGTGAAACTGTATACCCCAGGTCTGTTCTCCTTTTACGGCATAGCCGGCCACTTTTACATCGGGTGTACTTGCTATTACGGTATAGTGTTCCGGAACTTTAATAATGGTATCTGCATGGCTCATCCATACTTGCGAATTAGTATTAATGCCTTTAAATAAAGCATCGGTAGAATCCACAAAGCTTAAATTTGCTCTTCCATACTCTCGGGAGCTTGATTTGCCGACTTCCCCGCCGTAAAAATGAGAGAGTAACTGGGCTCCGTAACATACACCCAATAAAGGTAATTTACCTTTAAATTTGCTAAGGTCCGGGTTTAACGGGTTATCCTGGCGCACACTGTGTGGGCTACCTGACAAGATAATACCTTTAATATTTGATGTAATTTCAGGAATTTTATTGTAAGGATGGATCTCACAATACACATTCATTTCCCGAACGCGACGGGCAATTAATTGTGTAAATTGTGAACCGAAATCGAGGATTAAAATTTGTTCTTGCATAGTAGCCTGCAAAGATAGCTAAATCTTTTGTTTAAGGGAAATGCAGAGAAATTATATGTAAAAAGAAATTAAAAATGTATACAAATCCAAGAGCTTGAATGCTGTTGGGATTGATCTGATTTAATTATAAATTTGAAATCAGAATTGGAAATTACAGAGTCATTTATGAAATAATAGTTCACGACCTCATTATTGATATTATTACCCTCGGATACAGAAAGGATATTTATGAATCATTAAAAATTCTATAGAGGAACTTTAATCAATCTTTTTTCTTCATAAATTTCACCAATGTATACACTCCTAAACAGAATATACTTGCAATAAAAAAAAGGATAAAATAATCGCTTATACCTAAGGCAGATTTCATAAATTAATTACGATACCAATAGTTTATTTTTAACGGCAAACATCACAATACCGGCTGTGTTAGGAATATCAAGCTTAGTCATGATATTTTTACGATGCGTATTTACAGTATGTGTGCTAAGTTCCAGTTTATCGGCAATCAGCTTATTGGATAAGCCTTCAGAAATCAGGCGAATCACATCCAACTCACGGTCTGTAATGCCCAAGCCTTGGCAGGATACTTTCTTCATAGTCGGTTTCTGAATTGCTTCTTCTTCCGATTGCGTTAAGTAGTAAGCCACTTTGCCGCATAAAAAACGCTCGTTATTATAAGTCGCATGCAATGCTTCAATAATTTCTTCCTTATCACACTCCTTTAACAAATAGCTTCTTACACCGGCATCCAATACCGCCTGCATCTCTGCTTTAGCGAGGTAATCGGTGATGGCAAGGATTTGCATCCTGCGAAAGGTTTTTATTAAAGTGGTAATTTGCTGAACAGAATAGTTCAGTGATTCAAAATCTAATATTAAAATGCGGGGCTTAATTTTTTTAATGGAAGAAACTAAATTTTCAAAGCTGCTTTCTTCTATATAATCCACTTCAAAATTGGCAGAAGTGTTTAATAATGTGTAGAGCCCTAACCTGCTTAAGTAGTTATTATCTGCTATGAGAACTGAGATCATTATTAAAAATCTTATTTAGACTAATTTTAAACAAAGATACATTCTATATTGGTTAACACAAATTATATTGATATAATTTTTCCTTCTGTTGCTAACGAAACATTGTTAAAAAGAGGTTTTGCTTCTTCTAAAAAATCTTCCAGGTAAGCATAGCGTGCAGAGAAATGGCCGAGTAATAAATTTTTAGCATTCGCTAACACGGCCATTTGAGCGGCTTGTGCGGCTGTGCTGTGAAATGTTTTAGCAGCCCTTTCTATTTTATCTTCCAAAAAAGTAGATTCGTGGTACAATAAGTCAACGCCTTGTATAGACTGGGCAAGTTCTTTAAAAAAGCCTGTATCGCTGCAAAACGCATAGCTTCTGGGCTCAGGCGGAGGATTGGTAAGGTCTTCGTTTTTTATAGTATTTCCTTTATTATCCAATGCATCTAACCCTTTTTTTAATTTATAAATTTCAGCCACCGATACATCCAGTTTATCCAATTTGTATTTATTAATGTTTCGGGGCAAAGGTTTTTCTTTAAACAAAAAACCGGTGGTGGGAATGCGGTGTTTTAAAGGAAAACTATAGGCTTCTATCTTATCATCTTCCCACAGCAATTGTTTTTGAGCGGTTTGAGTAGCAACAAATTTTAAAGGGTAATTAAGTTGAGTGTCCGAATGTTTATGAATTACCGAAATAATATCTTCCAGTTCCTTAGGCCCGTAAACCGTTAATTCATTTTTTCGTCCCAATAAATGCATGCTGGCCAAAAAACCGGGTAATCCTAAAAAATGGTCGCCATGCAAATGGCTTATAAAAATATGGTTTACACTTTGGAAACGCGCCTTATACTTACGTAATTGAATTTGTGTGCCTTCCCCGCAATCAATTAAAAAAAACCGCTCGGCTACATTCAATAACTGAGCGGTTGGGTTTCTTGTAGAGGTTGGAGTAGCCGCGCTACTGCCTAATATTAATAATTCGAAGGTTTGAGAAGACATATTGTGTAACCTTCAACGTATGTTTATTAATTAGTATTGCTTACGGATAAACGTTTTGTTTCAACCGTATTTTTATAGTTTACGGTGTAGATATACATGCCCGGGCTCCAGTTAGAAGCATTAATCTCAAATGAGTTTTCACCTACATTGGTTTTAGCGGTTTCCTTGTAAATAACTGCGCCTAACGTATTATATACCGTTAGTATTGCAATGTCTTGGTCTTCTACATAATAGTTTACTGTAGTAGTTCCTGAAAAAGGATTCGGTTGATTTTGCATCACCCCGAATTTATCTTTACCGATTTCCTTAACGCCTGTAGGAGCTGTAATATTAATAATATAGTATTTCAACGTTTGAGTGGTTATGCCTGTACCTCCTGATACAGTAGGAGATGCAGGACATGTACCACCTGAATAAGTAGCAAATGCTTGTACTTGTAATTGTAATGTATAAGAGCCCGCTGCAGTAGGCGTACCAAAAATGCTGGCGCAATTGTTAGCATTACCCGGAAACTTAAATGAAGGCGCACCATTTACTGTACCGTTAGCTACAGCAGCTGTAGATGAACCGATCATTAAACCCGGAGGTAAATTATAATTAGTGGCAGAGCTTGTTGTTGATACTTCAAAGCGGTTAAAGCAAAAATGAAGGCCCCCCGCAGTTGTATCTTTAGGAACTTTTACGGTTAAATTTTGCACATAAGGTTGGCCTACCATACCTGAAATAAAATTAGTAGCACTATCCGGCCATACACCTATTTTATTGCTTGCTATAAAAGCGGCATCTAAAGAACAGGTTGGCACTGTTTGCGCTCCAACGGTTAATGAGCCTGCAAGGGTAATTAATACTAAGTAAATTTTTCTCATATGATTTAAGTTAAATAAATAATAAGTGTTAGTTAAAGGTAAATTTAATAATTTTAAATTTCCCGGCGAATGT
>JBBRHI010000331.1:0-4190 GCA_038222995.1 Bacteroidia bacterium
GTACTTACTACACCTGTGATACGTTGTGTAAAGCAACAGCTAAATGCAGAGGTACACTTTTTAACGAAAGAACGCTTTATAGGCGTGATAGAAAAAAATCCTTATATCGATAAGTTTTACACAATTGATGAAGATGTGAAAGAAGCAGTTTCCGCGCTTAAAGCCGAACGTTACGATTACGTCATAGATCTGCACCATAACCTGAGAACCTTTAAATTAAAAAGGGCTTTAGGTTGCCCGTCATTTTCCTTCAATAAATTAAATTGGGAAAAATTTTTGATGGTTTATTTTAAGATAAACCGTTTACCGAATGTACATATCGTTGACAGGTATTTTAAAACGGTTGAATCTCTCGGTGTTAAAAACGATTATAAAGGATTGGATTATTTTATAGGCAACGAAGATGAGATTGATATCCGACGGATGTTGCCCTCGTTATTTCATAACGGTTATGATGTGTTGGTTGTTGGCGGATCCTATTATACAAAACGCATCCCTCTTCATAAATTATTGGAAATTTGTAAGCTTAACTCAAAACCCTTGATATTACTGGGTGGTAAAGAGGATAAAGAAATAGCTCAGCAGGTAGCTATGGCTTATGAGGAAAAAGTGATTGATTTGTGCGGCAACTTAACTTTAAATCAATCGGCCTCTGTGATACAACAGTCCCAAAAAGTAATGACATCCGACACCGGTTTAATGCACATTGCGGCGGCTTATAAAAAACAAATTATTTCTGTTTGGGGAAATACCATCCCCGAATTTGGAATGAGCGCATACATGCCCGGTGAAAATTCAAAGATACTGGAAGTAAAACCGTTGTCCTGCAGGCCTTGTTCTAAGCTGGGTTACAGAAAATGCCCGAAAGGTCATTTTAAATGCATGAATGATATGGATGTAAGTGTTATAACTAATCCCTGAAAAATAACGCTTTCAATTCTGTTGCATCGTCCGGTTTCATCCTTCCCGCTAAAATAAGCGATAATTGCCTTCTGCGTAAAGCCCCTTCATAGCGTTTTTTCTCAATGTCGGTTTCGGGGATAACCGGAGGAACCGGTAAAGGGGAGCCATGCTGATCAATAGCCACAAACGTAAAAATAGCCTCATTGCATTTTGTTTTATGGCCTGTAATTCTGTCTTCTACAAACACATCAATATATACTTCCATACTGCTTGTAAAAGCCCTCGATACTTTTGCTTCCAACGTAACCACACTATTTTGTTTAATAGGAATATCAAACGATACGTGATTAATATTGGCCGTTACAACAACCCTGTTGCAATGCCTGCCTGCCGCAATAGCAGCCGTAATATCCATCCATTGCAATAACTTCCCGCCAAATAAATTACCAATATGATTTGTGTCGTTAGGCAATACAACTTCAGTATTTGTGGTTAAAGAATGGATGGCATTTTTAGCTTTTAACGCGTTCATGTTTTTAATTTTGTGCCCCAAAAATACTACCTTTACGGCAAATAACCGGATAAATTTTAAAGAAGTATTAAATGGAGTATAATTATATAAAAGCCTTGCACGTAATATTTGTTGTATGTTGGTTTGCAGGCTTATTTTATATAGTAAGGCTGTTTATATACACCGCCGAAGCACATGCCAAAGAAGAACCCTCAAAAAGTATTTTAACGCAGCAATTAGTAATGATGCAAAAAAAACTGTGGTTTATTATTACTTGGCCTGCAGCTGTTGGCACCGTTATTTTTGGAACGTGGATGCTGATAGAAAATGCCGTTTTATTATACCAACCGTGGATGTGGCTAAAACTTATTTTTGTAGGCGTTTTAATTTTATATCATTTACAATGCCATGTTATTTATAAACAGCAAAAGGCGGGTTTGTATAAATTATCTTCATTTAAATTGCGCTTATTTAATGAGTTGGCAACAGTTTTGCTTGTGGGAATAGTGTTTTTAGTGATCGTAAAATCATCAAGCAGCCTCGTATGGGGCATGCTTGGTTTATTTGCTTTTGCGGGGCTTTTAATGGCTGCCGTATTCATATACAAAAAACAACGCAAGGCTATAAGAGAAACAGAAACTAAAGAAACCGATAAAAATACAGATCCGGTATAGAACTATACAATTTGTATTTAGTCATAAATATTAAATTGTATGATGGAAAATAGAAGAAAAAAATTAGTTTTAGTAGGTGGCGGTTTCGCCGGCTTACACGTTGCCAGGGAACTTAATGCATCCGGTATAGATGTTTTACTGATCGATAAACAAAATCACCACCAGTTTCAGCCTTTGTATTACCAAGTGGCAAGCGCAAGACTAGAGCCTTCGAATATCTCTTTTCCTTTTCGTAAGATCTTTCAAAAATCAAGTAATATTGAGATCCGTTTAGGGGAAGTGACAGAAATTAAATCGGCTGAAAATAAAATAGAAACCACCATTGGGCCTTTTGATTATGATTATTTGATATTGGCAACAGGCTGTAAGACTAATTTTTTTGGAAATGAACAAATCCGAAAATTTGCGCTTTCGATGAAAACAACCGAGGAATCTATTGAGATCCGAAACAGGATCTTATTAAATTTCGAAAAGCTCATCTCTGCAAAGCCCGAAGAAAAAGAAGCATTGCTCAACATTGTACTAGTAGGCGCAGGGCCTACAGGTGTGGAGTTGGCGGGTGCATTTTCGGAAATGAAACGGGACATTTTACCAAGGGACTATCCGCATGTTGATTTTTCGCAACTTAAAATTATTTTATTGGAAGGCAGTAAAAACACGCTAAACAATATGAGTGATGAATCTAAAAAAGCATCCCGTAAATATTTGGAAGAGTTACATGTGATTGTAAAAACAGAAACGTTTGTAACCGGCTACGATGGCTATACAGCTGTCTTAAATACAGGTGAAACCATTGCCACACAAAATGTTATTTGGGCAGCAGGTGTAACGGGAAATATTATTGCAGGGCTAAAACCCGAAAACATAATCAGGAACCGTTACAAGGTAGACCGTTATAATAAGGTTTTAGAAACAGAAAATATTTATGCGATTGGTGATATTGCCTATATGGAAACGCCTAAGTATCCTACAGGCCATCCTCAATTAGCCAACGTTGCCATTAACCAGGGCAAAACCTTGGCTCAAAATATTTTAAAAAAATTAAAAGGGAAGGAACAGGTTCAATACGAGTATAAGGACCTTGGCTCTATGGCCACTGTCGGGAAACACAAGGCAGTAGTGGATTTATCGTTTCTTAAATTTCACGGATATATTGCCTGGTTCTTCTGGATGTTTTTGCACTTAATGCTTATTTTGAGTGTCAGGAATAAATTACTGATCTTCTTTAATTGGGCCTGGAATTACTTAGCAAAGGATTCTTCCTTACGGCTGATCTTAAAAACTAAAAAGGAATAAACTCGTTGATGCTATATAAATTGATACTCAAAATTAGTAAGTAGTATAAATCGCATTTACACAATTTACGCCATCCATAGCAGCGCTTACGATGCCACCGGCGTAACCGGCGCCTTCTGCGCAAGGATATAAATTTTTTAACTGCACGTGTTGTAATGTAGCTTTATCTCGGGGAATCCTTACCGGTGTTGAGGTGCGTGATTCAACCCCAACGATAATGGCGTTATTACTCACATAGCCCCGCATTTTATTGTCAAAAGCTTTAAAGCCAAGCTGTAATTTACTTCCTATCGCTTTTCCTAATACATCGTTCATTTGCACAGAGGCTACGCCGGGCACGTAAGAGCAATCAATCAATTTAGAACTTACCTTATTATTAACGAAGTCTTGTAAATTTTGCGCAGGTGCAGCTTGTGTTTTTCCCCCCATAAGCCAGGCTTGGTGTTCTATATCTTTTTGCAATTGCAGGCCTGATAAAGCACCGTATTTTTTATAAGGTTCAAAATCCAAAAGCTCTAAACCTACCACTATACCGCTGTTTGCGTAAGGATTATTTCTTTTGGAAGGACTCCAACCGTTAGTTACTACTTCGTTCTGCGCTGTGGCACAGGGAGCAATAATACCACCGGGGCACATACAAAAAGAATACACACCATAGCCCTGTACCTGTTGCACCAAACTGTAGGATGCTGCCGGCAGGTACTCCCGTTTCTCAACCACTTCCGTGTGGGTGTTGCAGCTGTATTGTATGGAATCAATGTATTCCTGAGGATGCTCTACACGCACGCCTAAGGCAAAAGGTTTGG
>JBBRHI010000332.1:0-4179 GCA_038222995.1 Bacteroidia bacterium
ATCAGCCTTGTAAAAGCCACTATAAAAAACGATACAGCCTATGTAGGGATTGATATGATACTTGAAAATAAAAGTATATTTAAATTGGATATTGATACCCTCTCTTATAAAATTACACTGGCCGACTCCTTATTGTTTAATGAAACAAAAGCGTTGGATATTAAACAAAAACCCGGCGAAACCACCAAAATTGAAATGCCGCTCAGAATTCCCATAACCAAAACGATGGGAACGATAAAATCTCTTCAAAAACAAGACTCCACCTATGTGGAGATAAACGCTTACATTGTTTACAATACTATTTTCGGAAGAAAAAAAATACCCGTTTCAAAAAAAGTAAACATTAAAGTGCCTGTTCCGCCGCAAATAAAGGTAGAAGATGTGGAGGTAGATGAGATTAAACTCTTTGATAAAACAGTAGCTATTAGGGCTAAAATTAAAATTATAAATAAAGGAAAGTTACTTGATTTAACGATACATAAAATAAGGTACCGGTTGTCGTTGGGCGATAATTTAGTAACCTCGGCCGGGGTTTACAATACACCCGTTATGATTAAACCGGAAGGGGTAACCAATCTTGAAATCCCTATTAAGGTGGAAGTGAATAAAATTTTTAAAACGGCGTGGAAGTATGTGACAAAGGAAAAACTTACTTATAAAGTAGAGGTAAAAGCCGAATTAGATGAAAACAGTTTTTACAACAAAGCCAATATTCCGTTGGAAATAACCGCTACCGGTAAAGCTAAGTTGCGTAAAAAATAAATGTTACATTAAGCTAAACCGTGCGTTATAGGCCTTCGTAAAGTCTTTTAAAGCTTTAATAGAAAGCAAGATAGCCGTTAACTGCCTATTTAGACCAATTAACCTAAAAATAATGCAAATAAAGTTTGTTTAAATCATAACACTGTATAAATTTACATGGTTAATTAAACAGTGTAAAAAAATGGACAGGTTAAAAGATAAATTTCGGGAGAAAGCAGTGCCTTTGGCAGCAGAAATTAAAGACATTATCAAAAATCATGGCGATTTAAAATTAGGTGAAATTACTGTAGCGCAAGTATACCAAGGTATGAAAGGGATGACCGGTATGGTAACGGAAACGTCTAAATTAGATCCGGAAGAAGGAATTCGTTTCAGAGGATATTCCATTCCTGAACTGCGTAAAAGCTTACCGAAGGCCCCGGGTGGTACTGAACCGCTTCCGGAAGGCATTTTTTACTTAATGTTGGTGGGCGAATTACCTACGCAAGACGATGTAAACTTTATTACCAACGAATGGCAAAAACGCAGCAACGTTCCTAAACACGTGTTTGATGTAATTGAAGCATTGCCTACCGATACACACCCTATGACGCAGTTTGTGATTGGTGTAATGGCTATGCAAACCGAAAGCTTATTTGCAAAAGCGTATGCAAAAGGCATTAACAAAAAAGATTATTGGGATTACGTGTATGAAGATTCCATGAACCTGATTGCGCGTTTACCGAGAATAGCATCTTACATTTACCGTCGCAAATACAAGAACGGCGTTCACATTGAACCGGACCATAAACTGGATTGGGCCGCAAATTTTGCGCACATGTTAGGTTACGAAGAGTTTGATATGAAACGGTTAATGCGTTTATATTTAACGATCCACGTTGACCATGAAGGCGGAAACGTATCTGCTCATGCAACCCATTTAGTAGGCTCGGCCTTAAGCGATCCGTATTTAGCATTTGCGGCAGGTATGAATGGTTTAGCGGGCCCCTTGCACGGTTTGGCAAACCAGGAAGTATTAAGCTGGATTATGGAGCTGAAAGAAAATTTAGGCGGTGGTTTACCTACTAAAGAACAAATAGCAGATTACATCCGTAAAACATTAGCCGAAGGAAAAGTGGTACCGGGATACGGACATGCCGTGTTACGTAAAACAGATCCCCGCTTTACCGCACAACAAGATTTTTATAAAACCTATATTAAGCATGATAACATTTGCGAAATTGTGCAAATGGTATATGAAGTAGCGCCCCCTATTTTAGAGTCGACCGGGAAAATTAAAAACCCCTGGCCAAATGTAGATGCGCATTCAGGAGCCTTATTGGTTCACTACGGCATGCATGAGTATGATTTTTACACTGTATTATTCGGGGTATCAAGAGCGCTTGGTGTATTGGCCAGTTTAATTTGGGACAGGGCTACCGGTTCAGCTATTGAAAGGCCAAACTCTACAACAACCGAAAATATTAAAGCCATTATTAAAAAAGCCCAAGAGGCAAAAGTGTAATAATTGGTTTCCTTAGTTGTGTTAGTCCCCGTGTAATTTCTTTACACGGGGATCTTTATTTTAAAACTATCTTATCTTTAATTTGAGGTGCTACCCCTCTAGTATGCCCGGTATACACACCCTACTTTTATATTAAATAAACATTATATTAATATGAACCACATTACATTATTATTAGGAGGAGCATAGTCTCACTAATGAGTCGTCCCCTCAAATAATCTGCAAACATTGCTGCCATGGGTTTAATAAAAAACAGCCCTCTAACTATTCCGAAAAAGTAAAAGGTTAGTTTAAAAAACGGCAGCTTGTAATAACAAGGCAAATTACAAACCACTTTTTGTAACGGTGTAAAGCACTTTGTGTTAGTGTTTAGGTATCCCCTTTATAATTTATATTACTACTTATATGGGCGCATGCGGCGGGAGCCGCACCGGGCTGTCACTTCAAGTGCCGCTTTGCGGCAGCTTTCCGTTTGCATCCCTTGCGCAAATACCTCATTTAAAACAGGCCTGTTTCTTACAGCGTGTTAAACACCGGTTTATAATTAAGTTTGCGCCACGGGCATAAAGGGTTTAGTTCTTTTTAGGGCTGCCTCTTTGCCCTAAAAAAACCGCAGCGAAGCGAAGCCCGGAATGGCCGGCCCGGGCGCCCAAAAAAAGAAAATAACTTTTGAGTGAACCTTAATTATTGATTCCGCAGGTGTTTACGGATATCTCCTTGACACGTACTTATTTTTATAACTAATGGAGCGCCTTGTTAAGGGCAATAATTTCAGTTAATTTTTATATCTTTAGTACCCTATGTGGTGTCGCTTTTTATATATTTTCTTTTTTCTTTATTTACACATTATACTTTCTGCGCAGGATGTAAGAGTAGTGGATTCCCTTAAACGTGAAATTGATAAGGTAAAAACAGACGATACGTTAAAGGTAAAAAAGCTCATTACCCTATCCAACTTTTTAAGCAATTATGAATTTAAGGAAGCGATTATTTGTGCCAACCAAGCGCTTGAGCTTTCGCGTAAATTAAAATTTTTAAAAGGGGAGGTGACCTCTTACAATTGTTTGGCCGATGCCTATTGGTTTCATTCCGATTACGACAAAGCGCAGCAATATTATTTTAAAGCTTACCGGATAAATGATTCTATCCATAACGAGAGAGGCATTGCTTTTTCGCTTTACAATATCGGGTGGATCCTGTGCATACAGCAGCATAATTACAGTGAAGATAAATACCTGTATAAATCATTAGCGCTTTATACGAAGCTGCACGACGTTCCCGGGCTCATGAAAATTTATAATGCGCTGGCGAGCTATTATTCAGAAAGATGCCATAACGAAAACCACAGGCAGTTTTTCGATTCTTCGCTCATGTATTTTGAAAAAGGAATTGCCCTGGCAAAATCGCAAAACGATATTTCTGACCTGGGAAGGGTATACGGAAATTTAGGGGACCTTTTTTTTGTAGAGAAAGATTATAAAACCGCCACCTTCTATAATCAAAAAAGCTACGACATTCATCAAAAAGAAAATGACTCTTCCAGTATGATGATCTGTATGCTTAACCTGGGCTTATGCGAGCTTGAGTCGGGGAAGGTTAAGGATGCGGTTAAAAAATTTAATTACGTGTACGCTTATAATGTAAACCATGATATAAAAGATACGCGGCTCCTGGCTCTTAAGGCGCTGGCAAGGTCCTATTATAAATTAAATGATTTTAAGCAGGCCTACGAACACTACGAAGCGTTTGTTAACTTAAAAGAAGAGCTTGATAAAGAGGCCTATTCAACCAGCATCAGTAATTTACAAAGCAGCTATTCGCTCGAAAAATCGGAAGCTAATGTGGGTCAATTAAAACAAAAAAATGAGCTGCAGGAATTAAGAAATAAAAAAAATATTTATTTTATTTTTTTT
>JBBRHI010000333.1:0-4163 GCA_038222995.1 Bacteroidia bacterium
CAAAAAACTTTATTACACATGCTATTTCAGGTAACGTAGCCGTTGTTATTGCCCGCACAGGCGAAAAAAATGACAGTCACGGTATGAGTGCATTTATTATTGAAAAAGGAACACCCGGTTTTAAATCCGGTAAAAAAGAAAACAAATTAGGGATGCGCGCCAGCGAAACGGCTGAGCTGATTTTTGAAAACTGCAGAGTTCACAAAGACCAAATGATGGGTAAAGAAGGCGACGGATTTGTACAAGCTATGAAAGTATTAGATGGCGGCCGTATCTCTATTGCAGCATTAAGTTGCGGCATTGCCCGCGGAGCTTACGAATGTTCTTTAAAATACTCAAAAGAACGCGAGCAATTCGGTAAACCTATTTCTGCATTCCAGGCTATCAGCTTTAAATTAGCGGATATGGCAACAGAATTAGAAGCGGCGGAATTACTGACGTTTAAAGCAGCCGATTTAAAAAACCGTCATCAAAAAATGACCAAGGAAGGCGCCTTTGCCAAGTATTACGCGTCGGAAGTATGTGTAAGAAATAGTTCGGAAGCAGTTCAGATATTTGGCGGATACGGATTCACAAAAGATTTTCCGGCCGAAAAATATTACCGCGACAGTAAATTATGTACGATCGGTGAAGGAACAAGCGAGATCCAGAAAATAGTAATTGCCCGTGAATTATTAAAAGAATAGTCGTAACTAATTATTAATATTGAAGCCTTCACGGATGCGTGAAGGCTTTTTTTATGAAAAAAAATATTTTATATGCATAAGACAACCTTAACAATAACAACACTTTTACTTCTCGTTGAATTAATAAAGTAGAAATACTTTAGCAGTTGAAAACTCCTGCTATGTTCACTACGATCCGCACAAAACTACTGGTTATCTTACTTTCATTTATACTGACAACTATTTTGATGTCGGTTATTGTTTTCGGATATTTTGAAAGTAATAAAAACTCTCTCTCAAACATTACGCAAAGTGCAGAAAACGCTCATGTGCTGCTATTAAAAGATATAAAAGTAACACACGAATTTTTCGAGAATGAAACCATTAATCCTTTCTTTTTTGAAACCGGAAACAGCGAACTTATTACTAACCATAAGTATATATGCAATAAACTGGATATTGCATTAAATGAATTAAATATAGTGCAGAAAAAAAATAATTTTCTGTTAGATGATTCAATAGAAAATTTAAAACAATCCTTCAGTAAATATAAAGCGTTAACCACAACCGTATTTAAGCAAATACTTGAAAGAGGCTATAAAGATTACGGAGTGGAAGGACAGATGAGAAAACACGCCCATGATCTTGAAAATTATAAAGAAGAAATAGGTCTTGTAAATATATTGCAGCTTCGCCGGCACGAAAAAGATTTTATTATCAGGCAGGAAAGTCCTTACATTAAAAAACATAATGAACTGATAACCATTATTAAAGATAATTTATCCGTTAATAATTCTATAAACGCTTCTAAAAAAGCGGAGATTATAAAAACACTTAATAATTATTCAAAAGAATTTACTAATCTCGTTACTTATGAAAAAAAGCTGGGATTAAAAAGCGGCGACGGCCTCAAAAAACAAATTGATATTATTTCTAACAAAATAGAAGCTTCTTTATCTGCTATGGTCGACTATTCTGCAAGCAAAGAGCAGGCAGCTTTGGCGAATGTTAAGCTTATTTATTCAATCATAGGTCTTATTTTTATTGGTATAGGGATAGTGGTGGCGTTGGCCATTTCTAAAAGAGTTTCAAGATCTATCACATATTTAAAAGTAAAAATAGATGAATTTGTAAAAAGTGATTTTACAAAAAGAACTGTTTTACCGATTAATAATTCATCAGATGAAATTGACGTACTAACCACTAATTTCAGTATTATGGAACAGCACATTGTTGACCAAATGAACTCATTAAAACTATCGAACAGCGATTTGGAAATGCTTTTCTACTCCACCTCGCATGATATAAAACCCCCTCTTTTAAAAGTAAAGGTGCTTACCAACAGCGCTTTAGCTAAAACAACGGACCCTTTGGTAAAAGAATACCTTAACCTGATTGATCAATCATGGGAAAAACTGGTATCCATAATTGATGAGCTTGGAATTATAACCAATGTAAGAAGTGAGGATGTTAAGCCCGAACCTATAAATCTCGAAAAACTTGTACGTTCCGTATTTTCAGAATTTAGATCATTCCCGGGGTTCGACGATATTATATTTTCATTGGAAGTGAATATCCGTAACGGGTTTATTTCATCTCCGGGCTTGGTTAAAGCAGTATTCCGCAATTTAATTGAGAACAGCATTAAGTATTCTAAGAAAAGAAATAGTTTTAGTTTTTTAAAAATCACCATTACCAATCAAACAGAAGACATGCTTAAAATAGAAGTTTCTGATAACGGGATAGGAATTAAAGAAGAATTCCATGACAGGATCTTCGATATGTTTTTCAGGGGAACTACGGATACAACCGGTACAGGCTTAGGTTTATATATTGTAAAGTGTTCCGTTGATAAGCTACACGGTACTATTAGTATAGAAAGTGATGAAGACACCGGCACGTTATTTACGTTACTGTTACCGAATAACCATCAAACAAAAAATATTAAGGAACGCATTATTCATAACCGCGAAATTTCAGAGCTTACAAATTTAGTTTTATCTTAATGATCAAAATAAATTAATGACCTATAAATAGGCATTTAACGAATAATTTGTACCTTTAAGCAAACCAAATTTAATGTCATGAAACACAGTAGCAAAGAAATGCTGAAAACAATTATCAGCAATCAGCAATTAATTATGAAGGCTTTAAAAATTGAAGTAGTTGAAAAGAAAGCTGAAAGTAAAGACTCTAAGAAAGTTGCCATTAAAAAAGCTCCCGCTAAAAAGGCAGCCGTGAAAAAAACTCACGTAAAATAAAATTAAGTTTCAGCTTAGTATTCAAACAGCGATCAGCTGTTTGAATACAAGCAGATCCGATTGCCTTCACAATCAAGAAACTCAGCATAATATCCTATGTTTCCGTCAATTAAATTACTGTTAATCGTCAAATAACCTTCCGCGTTTTTTTGTTTCAGTAATGTTTTTTCAATAATAATTTGCCCGCCAAATTTCACTACATCTTTTAAGCTTTCGGAAATCGATACCACATAAAAAAACAAAACCATTTCTGATGAAGGTTTGTGATTTTCTTTACTCACCAAGGCGCCTCCTATAGGACTTTTATCCTTATTAAAAATCCCATATTCCGTATCAAGAAATTTATTTTTTTGAATCTTTATAGATAATACCGCTGAATAGAAAAGAATAGCCCTGTCTAAATCTTTCACCGGTATTTCAAACCAAACAATCTGACCTTGTTCCATGAATTAATAAATGTTTGAATTCAAAAGTAGGTATTTTACTTTATTAATAGCATTCTCCAACATAATTACAGATTTTTCAAACTCTTGTAAAGTTTAGTTTAACTCCATGTAATTTTAATAAGTTTAACGAGGTCACACGTTTATTGAAATTAATCCCTTAATTCTTCCGCTTCAATTGAAAATGAAATAAGGTCCAGTTTGTTTTCAGCACAATACGTAAATCCTTCTTTTAAAATTTCATACAGCCTCACTGTTTCGAACTCTTCCTTATTAATAAGGGCTTCTATCTTTGTAAGATCCTGCAATAAAGCCGGCACTTCTGTTTTATCGAAATAGTTGCAAGCAATTTCTTCTTTCTCAAAAGGCGTATCAAAAATAAGGCTTGAACTTGTCATGCGCCGAAGGTCGAACAAAGAATTTATGTTTGATAACAGGGCATTTAATTTATCCCAGCTTTCATTATAAAATAACGAGTGATATTCAGAGCATAAATATTTCCCGATATGATCACATATACAAAGCAACGAATAGCCGTAATCCGGCCATTCACCGGGTAATCCTCTTCCATCTTTGGCCTTTATTAAGCCAAAGAGCTGCGGCGGCGTATAAACCCTCTCCCCTTTTGGAACATAATTAAATATTATATCGGTAAGCTCCTTCTTAAAGCTGAGCTCATCATCGTAATACGTAAATAAATGCGTGTTTTGAACATCCGAAAACAGCGTTTCATTTTTACACCCGAATACTGCTTTTACTTTTTCAATATCTACACCGAAAGGAATTACATGAAC
>JBBRHI010000334.1:0-4145 GCA_038222995.1 Bacteroidia bacterium
CGGGTATGTTTGTGACCTTCTCAAGAATTTCAGGGAGGATGCTTTTGTGATTGGGATCTAAATGTTGCACAATGACGTAAGCCATTCCGGAGTCTTCCGGGATAGCCTTTAAAAAACGTTTAAACGCCTCTAGTCCTCCTGCGGAAGCACCGATGCCGACAATAGGGAAATCCTGCACCGACTCTGGAGGAGCCGGTTTATTTGTTTTTGTTTTCATGCTGCACAGTTTTATGTTCTATTGATTCTCAATCGGTATTGTCGCAATTTCCATCGCTTTAATAATTTCAGCCGGAAGTTTTTTTATATCGTGAGGCTTTGTAAAATAGTAAGCTGAGCCAAGTTTCCGCAGCTCTTCAATTTCCGTTTGATTCATTGAAGTGGAACACATAATTACAGGGATGTTTTTTAGCCTTTTATCTTTTTTTAATTCGATTAAACAAGCCTTACCACCCATAATGGGCATATTGATGTCAAGAAAAATGAAATCTGGTAATTGACCGGTAACTTTCAATTGTTTTAAAGCCTCGTCGCCATTTTGAGCCACTATGCATACAAAATCCGGATCAATTTTTCTTATCGCATTGATAAAGAAAAATCTGTCATCCCTGTCATCATCTACTATCATTAAAATTTTTCCCACCGCGTTTTTTTTCTAAAGATACCTTTTATTATTACCGATCGTCATAAATTCTGCAATCACTTTAATTTGTTATGTATTTACTTTGGCTTACCTTATTTATAAATTTCAACTACACTAAGCGTAGTTCTGTATTTTTTAACACCTGTTTTATCAAAACATATACAAATTAGGAGCCTGTAAAGCTGTTAAAGATATTTTAATACCGAATAAGATCTTTATCAATATTAACAATGCTATTAAGCGTGATATGAATTTAAGACGGATATAAATTTTAAGCTGTCATGAATTTTAATTTATTCTCACATTGGGGAATTTAAATTGTGATTTATTCTTTTTTGGAAAATCAGATGCGCCGGTTTAAAAGCGTGAATCATGTAACTATTTGCAAAAATTACATAACACAACCCGCTTATGATAGTGACACCTTTGCAGAATAATTTTAATGAAATTGTTTGCTGCACTTAATATAATCATTTAAAAAACACACATATATGAAAACAACCATGAAAGCACTTGTTTATGAAGGATCAGGTAAAATAGAATTAAAAGACGTACCGGCACCGGTAATTTTAAAACCCACCGATGCTATTGTGAAAGTAGTAAAAACTACTATTTGCGGAACCGACCTGGGTATTATACACGGTAAAACACCTTCCTGCAAACCGGGTACTACACTGGGCCACGAGGGTGTGGGCATTATTGAAGAGATTGGCGCGGCCATACGTAATTTTAAAAAAGGAGATCATGTGATCATTTCATGTATTACTTCGGACGGTACCTGTGAGTATTGTAAAAAGCAAATGTATGCACATTGTGAAGACGGAGGCTGGATATTAGGCAACACCATAAACGGTACGCAGGCAGAATATGTACGCATTCCTCATGCAGACAATAGCTTGTACGCCATCCCAAAAGGAGCGGACGAAGAAGCATTGGTCATGTTAAGTGATATATTGCCGACAGGGCATGAAATAGGCGTTATAAACGGGCGCGTAAAGCTTGGAGATACCATTGCTATTGTTGGGGCAGGCCCGGTTGGAATGTCCGCATTACTGACAGCACAATTTTATTCGCCCGCAAAAATTTATATGATCGATATTGATGAAAACCGTTTAGCACTGGCAAAAACATTCGGTGCTACCGATACCATCAATTCGGCAACCGAAGATGTGGTGAAACGAATTATGGCTGAAACAAAAGACGGGGTGGATGTATCTATCGAAGCAGTAGGCCTTTCGGATACATTTGATATTTGCCAAAATATTATAAGGCCGGGCGGACACATTGCCAACATTGGTGTTCACGGCAACATTGTGAATCTGCAAATTCAAAAATTATGGATCCAGAATATTACGTTAACGATGGGCCTTGTAAATACAAATACCACGCCTATGCTTTTAAAAACAGTTGAATCCGGAAAGCTTCAGCCGCAAAAATTGATCACGCATCATTTTAAATTATCGGAAATACTTCGTGCTTACGAAGTATTCGGGAATCCTAAAAAAGAAAAAGCGATGAAAGTGATCATTGAAGCTTAAACTAATTTATATACCTAAATAAAATACACGTCATGAAAAAGATAACCATAAAGAAAACACTATCACTGCCACTATTGGCAGTGATAATGCTGTTAATAACGGGTTTTAAAGTGCAGGCTCAAACAGACTTTACCGTAAAGTTTAACAAGGCGTTAATAAAAGGTACTTCTACGCTTCACGATTGGGAATCGAAGATCACCGAGCCGGTAGGAAAAGGCTCTTACCAATTAAAGGGAAATACCATCATCGCCATAAAAAATCTTGAATTAAAAATTCCCGTTAAAAGTATAAAAAGCAAGGAAGGAAAAATAATGGATGATAAAACGTATGATGCTTTCCATTCTGACGAACATCCCTTGATCACCTTTAGCTTTACGGATACGCCCGTAAAAATGGATGCTTCGCAACAAGTAAGTATTACGGCAAAAGGCTTTTTAACCATGGCCGGCACGGTAAGGCCGGTAACGTTAACTGCCAAGGGAGCCGCACTTATTAACGGTGACCTGGAATTGTTTATTTCCGAAAAAATAAAAATGACGGATTACAATATGGTCCCTCCTAAAGCAGTATTAGGAACCATTCATGTAGGAGACGAGATCACGGTGAGCTTCGACATCATTCTTGAAAGAACAAAAACTCAAATTCAATCTAAAAATTAAATTACATGAAACAGTTTACTTTACCGGGGGTTGCAACACTCCTTTTATGTATTACCGCTATACAAACGGGCCTCGCCCAAAGGGGCGACATTCAATATTTTCGTAATTACGATAAAAGCGGCATTACTACTTTTGAAACGCCGAAGGATGATACCTTGGCATTTGACGGGTTTAAGCTTAGGATAGGCGCCAACTTTACACAGGGTTTTCAAAGCTTAACGCATAGCAATACAAGCGGAGTTCCCTTGTATGATATGGCCCCGGGCTTTCCTTTGGCGCAAGCCAATTTAAATATTGATGTGCAATTGGCCGATGGGGTTCGTTTAAACTTAGTATCTTATATGTCGGCCCACCACCATAATGAAACCTGGGTAAAAGGCGGCTATATGCAAATTGACAAAGTGGGTTTTTTACACAGCACGGTGCTTGATAAAATCTGGAAAGACCTGACCTTAAAAGTAGGGCACATGGAAATTAATTACGGTGATGCCCATTTTCGCAGAAGTGATGGCGGCAATACATTTTGGAACCCCTTTATGGATAATAATATTATGGATGCTTTTACAACAGAGATAGGCGGAGAATTATACTGGCATAAAAAAGGCATTATTGCCATGGTTGGCATGACTAACGGGGAGATCCAGGGAAGCGTATCAAACAAAGCCAACCGCGGTGCTTCTATGTACGGTAAAATAGGATATGACAAAGCGTTCGGGCAAAGAAACAGGGTGCGTATTACGGGATCGTTTTTAAATAAAACCTCTTCTATCAGCGGCACATTGTACGGCGGCGATCGCACAGGCTCCAATTATCAGTACGTGATGGAACCCATTGATGCCGCTCTTACAAGCAATGCTTTTGCCGGGCGATTGAATCCTAACTTTAAAGATAATGTGACCGCCGTGATGATAAACCCTTTTATCAAATTAGCCGGCTTTGAATTATTTGGTACCTGCGAGTTTAGTAAAGGACAAAACTCCGTAGAGAATGCAGATTTTCATTATGCTGCATCTACGGGTGACTTAACCACTTTCAGCAGGCAAAAAGACCGTGAGTTTACACAATATGAAGCCGATGTGTTATACCGTTTCGGTAAACGCGAGCAAATTTATATCGGCGCTAAATATAATACCGTAAAAGGCACACAGGTATTTGGCCAAAGCACAAATACAACAGTGGCAGGCGGCATTAACCAAGGTACACGCGCCAATATTTCGGTTGATCGTATGGCATTTGCCGCAGGATGGTTTATTACGCGTAATATTTTAGTAAAAGGCGAATACGTGATACAAACGTATCATGATTACC
>JBBRHI010000335.1:0-4144 GCA_038222995.1 Bacteroidia bacterium
TTGGCGCGGAGCTTACTTTTGCCAACCAAAATGTTGACCATTACGAATTAGAAAATGACATTATTAATATGAGTATAAGGTATAAGCGCGTAATAGCCTTATTAATAGCCAACCATGTGGTTAAAAACTTTAATGAAGGCAAAACTCCTTATACTGCTATGCAGATCGCAAAAAAACTGGATCTGCCCGTTCGTTTAGTGCGTAATATTATTTTTGATTTTACAGAGACCGGTATTTTTAATGAAGTAAAAACACCAAATGATAAAGAGATCGGTTACCAGCCGGGCATAACAGAATCAAAGCTTACCGTAAAATACATTTTAGATAAGCTTGATGAAAAAGGGGTGAACGAACTTCCCATGGAAAATACATCGGAGTTAAAATTAGTGCAAACCCTGATGAAAAGTATGGACGAAGTGCTTAACACTTCAAAAGGCAATGTATTAATTAAAGACCTCGTAAAAGATTACCCTACACACAGTGTTGTGCAACCGCTCGTTTAAAATAATTAATATATTTGCATCCTCTAATTTGGCTCTGTAGTACAACGGATAGTATTCGGGCCTCCGAAGCTTGAGATTCAGGTTCGATTCCTGACAGAGTCACCATCAGTTCAAACCCTCTATAAAATATAGAGGGTTTTTCTTTTTTGTAAGCTTTATAAATCAACTTCAAATTAATAGAACAAAACACTTAATTTCCTGTTTTCTTCCTAAATTGCAGGTATATGTATCATCAATCACCGCCTCTATGTCTGAAAGACGCTTAGGACTTGCCCAGGCTACTGCTATCAACATGATAGATATGGTAGGCATAGGCCCTTTCATTACCTTACCTATGGTTATCGGGATGATGAACGGCCCTTACTTTTTATATGCTTGGCTGGCCGGGGCGATACTCTCTTTTGTAGATGCGATGGTATGGAGTGAACTCGGGGCGGCATTCCCGAAGGCCGGCGGTTCTTATAATTTTTTGAAAGAAGCATACGATACAAATCGTGCGGGTAAATTAATGAGTTTTTTATTTGTGTGGCAAACCATGATACAGGCACCTTTGGTAATCGCTTCAGCCGCTATTGGTTTTGCATCTTACCTTTCGTATTTAGTACCGTTAACCGGTTTTAGCTCAAAAGCAGTAAGCGGAGCTGTGGTTATACTCATCGTTATTTTATTATACCGTAAAATTGAAGCCATCGGTAAAATAAGCGTCTTACTTTGGGGCGGAGTTATTTTTACCATGCTCTGGATCATTGGGGGCGGCATAGCGCACGGCAATTTTTCTTCTCCCATACACCACATAAACGACGGCCTTAGCGTAAATTATGCTTTTGTAGCAGCTATAGGGTTTGCCTCCGTAAAAACAGTTTACAGTTATTTAGGCTACTATAATGTATGCCATTTGGGTGGAGAAATTAAAAACCCGACAAAAAATATTCCGCGCAGTATGTTTCTTTCCATTGCCGGTATCTCCATCCTGTACCTTGCTATGAATATTAGTGTAACCAGTGTTATCCCTTGGAACGAAGCTAAAGACAGTGAGTTTGTGATCAGCGTATTTATGCAGCGCCTGGCAGGCAATACAGCCGCTACGGTTGTTACCTGCCTTATTTTATGGGTAGCCTTTGCTTCCGTATTTTCAGCTACGTTGGGCTACAGCCGTATTCCCTATGCGGCAGCGGCAGACGGGGCCTTTTTTAAAGTATTTGCAAAACTTCATCCTACAAAACATTTTCCTTACGTTTCCCTATTGTTTTTAGGAGGTGTTGCTTTTATTTTTAGTTTGTTATTCCGTTTAGGCGATGTAATCAGCGCTATTTTGGCCATGCGCATTTTGATACAATTTATCGGCCAGGCCATTGGTTTAATCCTGTTAAGAAAAGCAAGAAGCAAAGATACCTTTCCCTATAAAATGCCCTTCTTTCCCATACCCGTATACCTTGCCATCCTAATGTGGGCGGGCATTTTAATTTCTACCGGCTTAAAAATGGTACTCACGGGCCTCTTGGTTATTGCCCTGGGAACGGTTGTTTATTTTATTAAGGCAAAACGAAATCAGGAGTGGCCGTTTATAAAATCATTATAGAACAAAGTCCTTGATTAATTCGAATTAAGATAAAAATAATATTTTGTAGAATAAATTCCTCAAATAATATTACTCTTCATTAGCTCATTTCCATTATGTCGTGTATCATACCATACATAATGGTTTATTAATACTGGGTTACAGGCGCGTAATTTGTAAAGTATTATAAAAAACTAACCTTATGAATACTAACAGACTTTCAAAAACGCTGGAAAAAGCGTTGAATGACCAAATGACAAAAGAAGCTCATGCGGCCCAAATATTTTTATCTTACGGGGCTTGGGCAGACAGCCAGGGTTGCGGCGGTATTGCTAATTTCCTTTTCAGGCATTCGGGTGAAGAGCGGAACCATATGATGAAACTATTGGAATATATTTTAAAAAGAGGCGGCAAAGTTACTGTTACCGCTATACCTGCCCCACCCGAAAACCCTACAAGTATAAATAATTGTTTTGAAAAAGTATTTGAACATGAAGTAGATAATACAAAAGCCATTTATGCAGTTGCTAAAATGGCGCATACCGAAGAAGACTGGGCTACCTGGAACTTTATGCAATGGTTTGTAAAAGAGCAAATAGAAGAAGAAACACTGGCTATGAATTTAATTGATAAAATTAAAATTGCCGGTGGTGAAAAAGCAAATGCAGCATCTTTATATTCTTTAGACCGTGATCTTGAAAAAACACCGGATGATGCACAGTCTGCAGAAGATGTAACGACTGATAATCCTTAACGGCACAGTTTTATTAATTTTTAAAAGAAAGCTCTACAACATGCAGGGCTTTCTTGTTTTACATGCGGAAATGAAATCTCGTTGTTTATTAAGTATACTTTAATAACTACTCACTCTGTTAGCCGCCACCGGGGAAGCCACCGCCACCACCGGGAAATCCGCCGCCCCTATGCATATTAGGATTTGGCGCATTAGGATCAACAGGTGCTGTAGGAGCCTGTGAACCGGCTTTAAAATTCCTGAAAGTATACGTCAGCGTAAACATGGCATATTGCGTTAATACATTTGTTTTGCTGTCTTCCGTATAATTGGCAGTAATGGTTCTGCTGATGCTCCTGTTTTGATTTAAAATATCGAACACCGTTACCTTTGCTTCCAGCGATTTATCTTTCAGGAATTTATATCCCACGTAAGCATTCCATAAAAAATAATGTTGATTATAATTTTGTGTTAAGCCTGCATATAGTACATGATTAATATCCGTATTTATAACAACCCTTCCTTTAATGATCCAGTTAGCTTTAAGGGTAGTAGTTTGTGTGAAGTAATTATTGTTTGATTGCGCCTGCACCGAGTTTTTCACAATATTATAGCTTCCGTTATAGCCTATCGAAAAATCTATATTCTGACTAATGTTACTGCCTATAAAAGCGCCGCCGTTTAAAGCATAGTTGTTCGAAATATTGGCAACATTATTAATAACGGTAGGTGTATGGTTATAATTAACACCTCCGTTTACATTCACATTACTTTTAATAGCTTTAACCGGGAAGCCGTAAACCAAAAATGCCCTGGCGGTAAAGTACCCGTCCACATTTACGGGCTTGGTTAATTGGCTCCCTGCCTTTGTGTGATAGCCTTGTATAACAGAATCCGTCCTTAGAATATAAGTGGCATTGCTCACATAATTATCTACATAATTTCCGTTTACAAATAACATCACGTTACGGGATGTTTTAGAATTAAAGCCGCCGAAACGCACATTGATATTATTTTCAAACGTTTGTTTTAAATCTGCATTACCGGTTTTAATTTGTAAAGGGTTCGAAATATCCAATACATTTTGTAATTGGGTAACATTAGGAATATTAGTGGTAGAACGGTAATTCACACTTAAATTCCTGCTTGGGCTGAACTTATAATTCAGCTGTCCGTTAGGCAATATATTGGTAAATGATTTATTAATCACAAAGCTCACCGGGAACGTTTCATTACCTCTCAGGGTAGAATACTGCGCATCGGCTCCCAGGCTGTAATTTAGTTTCCCTTTACGGTATTTATAACTCACTCCTCCTCTTTGAATTTCATTAATGTTGTTGTATTTGTTTG
>JBBRHI010000336.1:0-4143 GCA_038222995.1 Bacteroidia bacterium
TACCGTAAAGAATTTTTAGGAAATGTATCGCACGAATTAAAGACGCCTATTTTTAATATCCAAGGTTACGTATCTACATTAATTGACGGAGGTATGGACGATCCAAGTATAAATGTAGAATATTTAAAACGGGCCGATAAAAGTATTGATCGCATGATCCAAATCATTGATGACCTTGAAACTATTTCGCAGTTAGAAATTGGGACTCTGGAACTGGAGCTCGAAAAATATGACATCGCCCAACAAATTAAAGAGATCATTGAAGCATTGGAGTTTCAAGCGAGCCGTAAAAACATCAGGCTGCAAACCGCTAAAAAATATGATAAGCCTATTGTGGTTGATGCCGATAAGTTCCGGATAAGGCAGGTAATTGTAAACCTGATTACCAACAGTATTAAATACGGAAAAGAAAACGGCAAAACTTTAGTGACGATCAATTTGTTTGATGAGCAGGTCATTGTTGAAATAAAAGACAACGGTATCGGTATTGAAGAAAAACATTTAGCGAGACTCTTCGAACGGTTTTATCGCGTTGATAAAGGCAGAAGCCGCGAACAGGGAGGCACAGGGCTCGGGCTTGCTATTGTAAAACACATTATTGAAGCACACAACGAAACTATTGATGTAACCAGCACAGTGAACGAAGGCACAACAATTACCTTTACCATAAAAAGAGGAGAATAGATTAGTGATGAGATACTTACAGTTATCTGAACTCATATCGGAATCTCCAATTTATTAAAACCGACCTAATATTATGCTTAAGCAAGTTCCGGATAATGGTCTTGGCTTTTTAAATGATCTAACTGTTATCACTTTTAAAGATCCCCGCGATCCTATCTTTTAACTGAATAACTTTTTCAATATTCTCCTGTATGGCAGGCACTGTCATTTCAGTAAGCTGCGAGTCGCTAAGCGATTTAAGCGATTCGGGATAGAAGATCACAAAGCTCGTAAATTCATTATTCCGGCTCAATGTTTTAGGCATATTATCTACGTGGAAATCAAAAGATACCGTTTGCTTGCGGCTGCTTAAAAACACAAACAGGTCGTCTTCTTTTACCTTCTCTATAATGTTGCTGTCTTCAAAATCACTGACAAACGTATAATTATAAAATTCTTTTTTCTTATCACCTACCAAACCGGTAAACATGCTGATTGTTTTTTGCTGACCGTAAACAAAAGTCTGATTTCCTACTTGTTTTAATAAGGCGTTTATTTTTTTCGCCACCGCGTTAAAACCGCTTTCGAGCTCGGCATTTGGCGTAAACAGCACGATAATTCGGTTGTATGTATTAAGAGGTTGAATTATTTTTGAAATGATCACCGACTGTTTTGTCTTTACCAGTAAGTTGTCTGCAATATTCCCGAAGATCAAATTAGAATTTATTTGCTGCGCTTTCCAGCTGATCAGGATATCGGAAATGCTGTAGGCTTTTGCAGTACGGGCAACACCGTCAACAATACTCAGGTCCACTTTTTTTAGCACCTGCACCTTTTTATCTCCCGAAGAGATTTGCTCCACTACCCCGTCAATTACTTTTTTAACGATGTTTATTTTTTCATCGGCATCCGCATTTTCTTCTACGATCGATAAAGGATAGATTGGCTCCGAAGAGGCCGGGTCTTTTATCATTAAAGCCAGGTCAATTAAACGCGCTATATTATCAGGGTTACTAACCGGGATCAAAATTCGCTCGGTACGATCAATGATTTTTTTAGAAGTTTCTTTGTCTGTCATCGCAATATTTCTTGCGGCGCGTTCTGTGACAAAAGAGCTCACCATACAGGTGATAAGAATTAAAATAATAGTGCCGTTAATAATGTTTTGATCAAATAAGCCGATATCAAACCCTACTTTAATAACTGCCAGTGTAGCGGCAGCGTGTGAAGCGCTTAAGCCGAACATAACACGCTTTTCGTACTTGGTATATTTATAGATAGAGCCCGTAGCCTGAGCTGCCAGCCACTTAGTTACCAAGGCAGTTAAGCTTAAGATGCCTGCAAAAATAAGCGCGTTAGTGCCTTTAAAAAACACGCTGAAATCGACCAGCATCCCTGCGCTGATCAAAAAGAAGGGAATAAACAAGGTGTTACCGATAAATATAATACGGTTCATTAAAACGGAACTGTGCGGAATAACCCTGTTTAAGGCAAGGCCCGCTAAAAACGCGCCAATGATAGGTTCCACACCCGCAAGCTCAGAGAAAAAGCCCGAAATAAATACCATAGCCAACACATAAATATATTGTGAGCTGCCCTGGCCTTCAATATTACGAAAGAACCAACGGCTTACTTTAGGCAATACATATAATACGGCAAAACCCAACACACTTAACGATAATACAAGCCTGATCCAGAACATGGAATTAATTTCGCCGCCCACCACGTTGGTAATAACACCCAGTAAAATAAGCACGGCACTGTCTGTAATAATGGTTCCGCCAAACGAAATTTGCACAGCCCTGTTTTTTACAATGCCCATATTACTTACTATGGGATAACTGAGCAGCGTATGGGTAGAAAACATACTGGCCAATAATAGCGCAGGCCACAGCGTAAAATGAAAAATATAAATGCAAACAAGGTAGCCTATGGTAATAGGTATAAAAAAGGTGAAAGCACCAAACACCAGGCTCTTGGCGCGGTTCTGCTTATACTCCTGCATGTCAATTTCGAGCCCTGCCAAAAACATAATATATAATAAGCCTGTTTTACTGAAGAGTTCAAAGCTGGTTGATTTCTCAATAATGTGTAATGTGTTAGGGCCTATAATAACGCCGGCTATAATTAAACCGATGATACCGGGTATACGAAAGCGTTTTAAAAAAAGAGGGGCAAATAAAATAATAAGAAGCGTAAGCGCCAATATAAGTACCGGGTTTTTTACAGGCAGGTAATGACTGAAGAATTCGTGGAAAGCCTGAAGATTATTCCCGAAAAGATGCATACCAAAAAACGTTTAAACAAAAATAAAGAATTAAAGGACACTAATAACCAAAAGAGAATTATAATCTTTGAATTAACCGTGGCAGTGTAATTGTTTGTTCACAAAATGTAAAATGGCCTGCTACCGAATCGGGTAACCTATTCTCAAAAAAGAGGTTTTAACTTACTTTCCGCTTAGATTAAACGAAATTCAATTCAGAGAACGATACATCCGCTTGAGCTTAACCATAATTTGCAATAGACACAATGCCCGTGCGTGTTAATTTTATTCTAAAACGTCAATACATACTGTATAGAAGTAGTGCGCGGGGCTTCAATTTTCATAGGCCTTAATGAGTATCCTGTATTTAAAAGGTTATTACAAACGACGGATATCTTTTGCTTTGTATTGATATTGTAGCTTATGCGTGCATCAAACACCTGAATCCATGTGTGTGTTCGCCAAAAATTAACTGCCTTGATCTGATTAAAATAAGGACTGTCGCTCGTTAATAATTCCACATCCTGAAAGGCCTTGTCAATATTATTCATTTTGCTGTAACCGCGGTAACTAAACCCAACACCAAATCTATAAATCTTAAATTCAATATCACCTTTTACCAAATGTTTAAAACGGTATTTTAAAATATTACCGGTTGTATCCATACTGGCCGATTTGTAGCTTAAGTTCTGCCCGAAACCGCCTAACGATTTATCCCTTGCGTATACACTGTCAGGCGTTAAAGATACCGGCTCTATATACGTATAACCTATAAGTGTAGTAACACCAAAATGTTTATTCGCGTCTACCGTAGACCCGGCAAGCGACATATCAATTCCTCTTACACGGGAATTGCCCGTATTTAAAAACTTAAATCCTACAATACTCACATCGGGGTCCCAAACGCCAAATAAATACTCAATGGTATTATGGTATTTCTGATAAAACCCGGCTACATCCAAATAGCCTGCAAACTTACCGATCTTAAACCCTTGTTTTAAGCCAACCTCAAAACTATTACTTGTTTCCGGTTTCAGATCCGGGTTCGGAAACACACCGAAAATCCCTGCTTTTGTAGCAATATATCTTTCCGTAATAGTAGGATACCTGAAACCCTGCCCGTAAGACGCTCTTACATAAGTTCCCTTCATTACCTGGAGACTGGCTCCTGCCCTGAATATTGGAGCAACTACGCTTTGTTGGGCATTCATTTT
>JBBRHI010000337.1:0-4143 GCA_038222995.1 Bacteroidia bacterium
CCGTCATTTATCTCGCTGTTGCTGTTGCCTTTATCTGTAAATACTTTCATAATCTCCGATCTGAGGTTATTAAGAATTTTCTCGGGACTTGTAATACGACGTTCAAGAACGATCTCATTTAAAAAGTTGATTCCCAACAAACTCATAAAGGCTCCCGGCACGCCATGTCCTGTGCAGTCTGCCACCATAAAATAAAAATGATCATCATGACGCACAGCCCAATAAAAATCACCGCTCACGATATCTTTCGGTTTATTGAAGATAAAAAAGTCAGTTAAATTTTCCCTGATGTAGCTTCGGGAGGTGAGAAGCACATTTTGGATCCTTTGCGCATAATGGATACTGTCAGTAATATTTTTGTTTTTGTCCTGAAGCTCATCTTTTTGAATTAACACTTCTTTATTCAGCACCTCTAAACGCACGTTTGCTTTTCGTTTATTGATAAATGCAAAAATGGCAAAACCTAAGGCGCAGAGTACAAGAGCTACGCCAATAAAGGCAAAGGTCAGTAAGCGGCTTTTCTGTTTGCTTTCCGACTCACTGATCGTTTTTTCTGCATTTAGTTTTTCGATCTCCACCTGCTTTTTTTCTGTCTGGTACTTTTTTTCGAGCTCTGATGCAGCATTATTTCTTTCGGTATTATTAAGTGAATCATTTAAGAGAGAGTATTGTAAGTGATATTGCAGGGCTTTTAAATAGTCTTTTTTTGCTTCATAGATCTCGTACATTTTATAATTAGCCTGTGTTTCGAGATTCAATAACTTTCCGGTTTTCGCATCATTGAGTGATTTGAGAATCAACTTTTCGGCCTCTGCATATTTTTTTTGAAGAATGTAAACTTTCCCTAACTGTTGCGCAAAAGCCGTTTCATAATAAACAGAATGCAATTCCTTTATTAAGTCGATTCCGTTAAGCAGTTCCTGTTCTGCTTCCTTTACTTTATTTTCGTTGAGGTAACATTCTGATAAGTTGAATCGCAGCATGGCTGCTTGTCCCGGATCGCGGCATGGTATTTTTAGCGATTCATTGTAGTAGTATAAAGCCGAATCCGGCTTATGTTGCTCAAAGTATAAAACTCCAATATTCATATAAGTTCCGGCATAATGATCTGTTTGCTTAAGTTCCTTAAAAAGCTTCAGGCTCTCAAACAAATAGTGCTTGGCACTTGTGTAATCTTTAATGAACTCGTAGGTATTACCCATATTGGCATATACAGTTGCCAACATATTTTTATCATTGTTCTGTTCAGCATATTTCCGGGATCGGTTATAGCAATCAACCGCTTTTTGAAAATTCCCTTCGTCATGGTAAATAGTTCCCATGGTATTATACACAGTTGATTTTCCGCGCACATAATTTAGTTTCTCAGCTATTTCAAGTGCCTTTATAGCTATGCGCATGCCGCTGTCGAGATCCACATAGCTGTACTCAAATGCAAGCCGATTCATCATAAACGCTTTCAGGGTATCGCCATCCTTTTTTGTAGGAATGATCTTGCGCAAGCTGTCCATTACTTTATAATCCTGTGCCGTACCTGCGAATAGGATAAAAAATAAACAGCATAAAAAACAAAACCTTTTGTAAATACCCATAGTGAATAAAGGTATATATTTATCTATATAAATCAAATGCGGCAAGACTTTCGATCAACCCTATATTTATAATAAAAATGCCTTCTTTAATTAAAAGAAGGCATTTTAAAAATTAATAAAAAACTAAATATTACTCAGCAATTACTTCAAAATTGATAGTAGCGTTGATCTCTTTGAACAAACGAACTTTAGCAGAATAAGTACCTAATGTTTTAATAGCATCTTCATTCATTTCAATGTTTTTACGTTCAACATCATAACCTGCTTTTTTCAAAGCTTCAGCTAATTGAATGTTGGTCACTGAACCGAAAATTTTTCCGGAGTCGCCTGCTTTAGCACCAACTTTTACGGTTACATCAGCAAATTTTGCAGCTGTTGCAGTTGCTTCCGTGCGTAATTTTTGTTCTTTAAATGAGCTTTGTTTAATTTCTTCGGCTTGCATTTTTTTGTTACTGTCAGTAGCTAAAACTGCAACTCCCTGGGGAATTAAAAAGTTACGACCGTAACCGTTCTTTACTTTAACGATGTCGTTTTTATATCCTAACCCTTTAAGGTCTTTCTTTAATATAATTTCCATGTTGTCTTTCCTCCTTTAATTATTTTAAACCATCAGCTAAGTAAGGCATTAAAGCAATGTGGCGTGCACGCTTAACTGCTTGAGAAACCTTACGTTGAAATTTTAATGAAGTTCCGGTTAAACGACGAGGTAATAATTTACCTTGCTCATTCACGAACTTTAATAAAAAGTCTGCGTCTTTGTAATCAATATATTTAATACCTAACTTTTTAAAGCGACAGTATTTTTTCTTTTTAGCCTCAACTGTAGGAGGGTTTAAAAAGCGTACTTCATTTTTTGCCATTGTATAATTTCTTTTTGGAGTTAATAATTAAGCTTCTGCTTTTTTAGTAGCCTTTGCAGCTTTCGCTTCAGATTGTCTTCCGCGTCTTTTGTCTGCCCATGTTGCTGCATGTTTCTCTAAAGCAATCGTTAAGAAACGTAAGATACGTTCGTCACGTTTAAACTGTAATTCTAATTCAGCGATCTCTGTACCGGTTCCTGTGTAATCAATCAGGTGATAAAAACCTGTTGTTTTCTTTTGGATCGGGTAAGCCAATTTTTTTAGGCCCCAGTTCTCTCTGTGATTAACTTTCGCTCCCAAATCCGTTAGGATTTTTTCAAACTTTTTTGCGGCCTCCTTTGCCTGATCATCAGACAAAACGGGAGTTAAAATGAAGACCGTCTCATAGCGTTTTTCCATTATTATTTATTTTAAATTAGGGCTGCAAATATAGGCTAATTATTTGATTATGAAAACATTTTATCAAATTAGTTTAAAATTAAGAGAAAACTAAAAATAGTTAATTAATTGATAATCAGATTCTTGTTAAATTTAACGCTTTTTTCCGCAACATTCAAAAGGGCATTTACGTATATTGTTAAAGCTTAATTTGCTTAAACATGAGAGGTTTCAAAACAGGTAATGAAATTTAAATTGTTGAAAAAACCACTCGTACTAATAACATCTGTAAGCGTTATAGTATTATCTTTTGAATCGTATAAACTCATGCAATTATTCATTTCCATAGCATTTGCCATTAAAGCCTTTGTTGCACCGCCCGACAGTAATCTTTTGATAACCGGTGCCGACCACTCATACAGCTTAAGGGACGAAGTAATTATTGTGCCTAATAAAATTACAACCGCTAATTCCGATTTTATTTACAATGCTCAAATGTATGAGTTGGGTTGTGACACGCTATCAAATGTAATTTTTTGGAGAAACATTATGCGGTTAAATAAAGATACAGCCTTACTTAACTTACCCGAAAACAGAAAGGTATTATTTAAAGTTAGCATTCGTTCATGGGATTCATTAAGTACAGAAAGAAAAACAGCATTTAAAGACAGCCTAAGATCAGCATTTTGTTTATCTGACTCTGCGCGTATTTTACAAACCAACGGGAAAAGCTTTTTCTATGATTTTGATAAAGCCTCTGCAAATTTTCATAAAGGCATCAACGATTTTATTGATAACGGTGTAGATCCCTGGTATGCACAATCCATTTTATTAATAGAAAGTCCCAACAAATTACAAAAGTCTAATGCGGGCGCTTACGGTTCTTTTCAATTAATGAAAGACGTAGCGCGCTTATTCGGTTTAAAAGTAAATAAAGCAATGGATGAACGGGCCGATTTTGACCGATCAGCATATGCCGCATCAAGCCTTATAAAAAAAATATGCATTCCTAAAACAAAACAAATTTTAGATTCGTTGGGAATTAAAGATTACAAAGAAACAGACCTGTGGTTTAGATTACTCGTAATGCACTCCTACCATGCAGGGGCGGGCAACGTTAAAAAAGCGTTATACGCTTTTATGCCGACAGAAGGCAATATGAATTTAATTTATACACTCTGGAAAACGGAAACGAAACATTTCAGGTCGGCATCTCAAAACTACTCTCAATTGGTGTTGGCGGCTATGCTTGAAGTTCATGAAAGGTACAGCCTTGCGCCTTACCAGGCAAACGCTGAGGTGATGATTAAAAA
>JBBRHI010000338.1:0-4128 GCA_038222995.1 Bacteroidia bacterium
CTATAACATCCTGTTGCAAGTGTTGGACGACGGACAGTTGACTGATGGTTTGGGCCGAAGAATTGATTTTAAAAATACGCTTATCATCATGACATCCAACATTGGTGCACGCCAGTTAAAAGATTTCGGACAAGGTGTAGGTTTCGGTACTCAAACCCGTGTTGAAAGTATTGAAGAAAGCAATAAAGGGGTTGTTGAAAATGCCTTGAAAAAAGCGTTTGCTCCCGAGTTCTTAAATCGTATTGACGATGTGATTATGTTTAATTCTTTAGATAAAGCGGATATTCACAAGATCATTGATATTGAATTAAACAGCTTATTCGGTCGCGTAAATAACCTTGGTTACACTATTAAAATTACAGATGCAGCTAAAGACTTTATAGTTGAAAAAGGCTACGATATTCAGTATGGTGCTCGTCCGTTGAAACGTGCAATCCAAAAATACTTAGAGGATCCAATGGCCGAAGAGATCATTAAAAGCAATTTAGCGGAAGGTGATCAGATTGAAATTGATTTTGATGCCGAGAAAAAAGAGATCATAGTAAAAACGGTTAAGCCAAAAACTAAAAAGAAAAAAGAAGACAGTTAATCTTTTTCTGATAGCAAACATAAAGCCCCGCTACTCTTAAGTAGCGGGGCTTCTTTCTTTAAGTCGTATTTGTATTAAAACGGATAAACGTCGGTTACATAATGATCATTGTTTGTAAAGCTCGTAAAAGTATTAGCTGACACTTTGTAAATATAAGACACGGAACTTACTGATGTTGATACGGTAACCACTACCCGATCGCCGTCGCTAGCTACTTTAGCGCTGATAAAAGGAAAGCTGCTGCTAATGGTTGTAATGGTTTTAGAAACAGACGACTTGGCTGCCATATCTATGATTTTCAATTTCAGTGTACCGCCATCGTTATAAGGAATAAACGCTTTTTGTGTATCATATGAAAAACAACCTTGTCCTACATCACCGGCCGATAAAGGAAGAAAGTTCTCTGTATAATGAATACCTCCGGCACCGCCGTCTCCTGTCCTGTCTACAATATTAACACGGTTATATCCAAAGTTGGTTTCTTTACTGATCAGGTAAGTACTATTAGTTGAAATATCATCAATCATAGCAGGCCACGAAAACAATTGTGTGTTTGCTGTAGCATCAGTATTTATGGAGTATAAAATATTGGAGGATCCCTGAACTGTATAATACACTTTATTATTTAACCCTGCTTTTATAGCTCCAATATAAGCTGTACCTCCCGGAATGGAATATAATAAGCCATCACTATTGCCATTGTTATTGCAGATACGGAGTTCTTTTGTATAAACGGGTATAGAACCCGAAAAATTGCTCTGACTAATACCATAAACTAATTTTGTGCCATCAATGGTAGGACTCAAATCCATGATATAACTACTTGAGTTAATTGTTTTATTAATAATTATGGTTTCGTTTGTACCTGTTTCAGTAATGGTATTTACTTTAGCGGTATCTACTACATAAATGGCTAAGGGCCCTGTATTGATTGTACCCCCGGTGGTTGTTCCTCCTGTAGTAGTTCCTGTTGTTACTGTTGCCGGATTTTCGGGTTCAGAGGTTGATTTTTTTTTACACGATGTAATTAAAATTAGTAGTGTAGCACTTGTTAAGATGATTTTTTTCATAGTTTATATTTAAGGTTATTTGATTACTCGATGTGATAATATTTTAAATCGGAATTAAACATTCATTATGGTTTTGCAGGTTTCTTAAGTTGCTTTTTTTTAATCGAACGGCTTTAAAGTGATTTCAATATTTTTTTTGTCCGGTAGTTTTCTACGTATACATTCCGGTATATTCTTCTGAAGGAGCTTGTAATTATTACGACTCATCTTAAAACAGAAAGCGTTTATTTTCTCATAATTTTTTAACAAAGGTAAATGACGGTTCTTGTTTAGAGATACCCACCGGTACTGATTTTAGATGTTTAGTTAATAAAAAAGCACCGGCGATGAGCCGGTGCTTTGTAGAATATGACTTAGAATAAAGTTAGCTCAATAATTCTTTTACGATTTGTGAAATTAATTTACCGTCAGCCCTACCTGCAATTGTTTTATTGGCTGCTCCCATTACTTTGCCCATATCGGCTGCAGACGAAGCGCCTGTTTGTTCAATGGCTTTTTTTACTTCTGTTCTTACTTCGTCTTCCGACATTTGTTTCGGTAAATACTCTTCCATGATGGCTGCTTGCGCGATTTCGTCTTCCGCTAAATCAGGCCTGTTTTGCTGAATGTAAATATCGGCGGTCTCTTTACGTTTCTTATATTCTTTCTGAATGGCCTTTGTAGCACTCTCTTCCGTTAATCCTTCGGGCGATGTTTTCAATAATAATATCACTGCTTTTATAGCTCTCACTGCTTCAAGCCGCTTGCTGTCTTTTGCCAACATAGATGCCTTTACATCGGCATTAATTTTTTCTTCTATTCCCATAATATGTTTAATTTTAGCATAAAGATAAACTTCGTAAAGCAAAATTCAAAAGTTATAATTATGCAATGTACCTGGCCGCAAAATGATCCGCAAATGCTCGATTACCACGATACTGAATGGGGCAACCCTGTGCATGACGATACAAAACATTTTGAGTTTTTAGTATTGGATTGTTTCCAGGCGGGGCTCAGTTGGAAAACCATTTTACACCGACGCAAAAACTTTAAAAAAGCATTTGCAAATTTTGATGTAAAGAAAGTTGCCAAGTTTGATGATGCTAAGATGCAGGAGTTAATGCAGGATGCCGGGATTATCCGAAATAAATTAAAGATAACGGGTACCGTTAAAAATGCCAAAGTATTTATGGATATTCAAAAAGAATTCGGCTCATTCGATGCTTACATTTGGCAGTTTACGGATCATAAAACAATCGTTACTAAAGTAAAGCAATCATCGGAGATACGCGCTACAAGCCCTGAATCGGACGCGATGAGCAAAGCGTTAAAGAAACTGGGATTTACGTTTGCAGGTTCTACCATTTGTTATGCTTACATGCAGGCGGCAGGAATGATCAATGATCATTTGGTAAGCTGCACACGGTATAAGGAATTAATGAAAGCAGAGAAAAAGTAAGTATGAAAAAAATTCTTTGCATTGATTCCAACCACGATGTATTACATGAAACGCTAATACAACACGGCTTTGAATGCGACTTGTTTTGGGATAAACCAAAGGAAGAGTTAATGAAGCTGGTTCCGAATTACGACGGTATAGTGATCAGGAGCAAGTTTAAGATCACGAAAGATATTATTGATTCTGCCCCTCGTTTAAAATGCATTGGCCGTGTGGGAGCCGGTATGGAAAACATTGATGTAGCCTATGCACAAAGCAAAGGCATTTTTTGCGTGAGCGCCCCTGAAGGAAACCGGGATGCTGTTGGCGAACATGCTTTAGGAATGTTATTAATGCTGCTGAACCATTTAAAGCGTGCGGATAACGAATTACGAAACGGGATCTGGAAGCGTGCTGAAAACAGGGGAACTGAAATAAGCGGTAAAACCGTTAGCATTATCGGTTACGGAAACATGGGCTCAGCGTTTGCACAACGGCTAAAAGGCTTCGATTGCAAAGTCTTAGCCCATGATATATACAAAACCAATTTTGGAAATGAATTTGTTAAAGAATCTTCCTTGCAAGCTATTTTTGATGAAGCGGATGTAGTAAGCATTCATTTGCCGTTGACGGAAGAAACCACGTATTATATAAACGATGCGTTTATTAATTCGTTCAAAAAAAATATTTACATCATTAATACGGCGCGCGGTAAATGCTTACATACAACTGATCTTGTGACCCATTTAAAGTCAGGAAAAGTATTAGGAGCCTGTTTGGACGTACTGGAATACGAATCCACTTCTTTTGAAAATATGGATACCACTGCCCTACCCGAGCCCATGCAGTATTTATTAAAAAGTGAAAATGTTATTTTAACACCGCACATTGCCGGTTGGACCCATGAATCGAATTATAAAATGAGTAAGATCATTGCGGAGAAGATGATAGCAGCATTGCTGTAATTATTATTTAATAAGTGTATCATTCCTGTAATAAACCGTTTCTTTTATTCCCTTTGTTTTTTCAATCCATTTACCTTGCTTTAAACC
>JBBRHI010000339.1:0-4127 GCA_038222995.1 Bacteroidia bacterium
GCGTAATGCCTCAAACAAAAGAGGCGATTAACCACGCGCAGGCAGCAGGCGTACCAATGATTGTTGCTATTAATAAAATTGATAAACCGGGAGCAAATCCGGATAAGATCCGTGAAGCCTTATCTGCCATGAATATTTTGGTAGAAGAATGGGGCGGTAAAGTTCAATCACAGGAAATATCCGCTAAACTGGGTAAAAATATTGACCTGTTATTGGAGAAGGTAGTATTGGAAGCAGAAATTCTTGAATTAAAAGCTAATCCTAAAGGACGAGCATCCGGCTCGGTAGTGGAAGCTAAATTGGATAAAGGACGCGGGCACGTGGTGGATGTGATTGTACAAAAAGGAACCATGCGTGTAGGTGATATTGTTGTAGCGGGTTGTTACAGCGGCAGGGTAAAAGCTATGACCAACGAGCATGGCGTAAATATTAAAGAAGCGGGCCCTTCTATCCCTGTACAGTTACTTGGTTTAAACGGCGCTCCTACAGCGGGTGATAAGTTTAACGTAATGAGCGATGAGCGTGAAGCACGTGAGCTGGCAAACAAACGTTTGCAGTTACAACGCGAGCAAGGCATCCGTACTCAAAAACATATTACGTTGGATGAGATTGGAAGACGTTTAGCAATCGGTGATTTTAAAGAATTAAACGTGATCGTAAAAGGTGACGTGGATGGTTCTATTGAAGCCTTATCTGATTCCTTATTAAAATTATCGACTGAAAAAATACAGATCAACATTATCTTAAAATCAGTTGGCGCCATCAGCGAAAGCGATGTTATGTTAGCGAGCGCTTCTAATGCCATCATCGTTGGTTTCCAGGTTCGTCCTTCGGCTACTGCACGTAAATTGGCAGAGCAGGAAGAAATTGACATCCGTTTATATTCTATTATTTACGACGCTATTAACGAAATTAAAGCGGCCATGGAAGGTATGTTGGCTCCTGAATTTGAAGAGAAAATAGTGTGCAACATTGCAGTTCGTGAAGTATTTAATATTACTAAGGTTGGTACCATTGCAGGTTGTTATGTGCTCGACGGAAAAGTAATGCGTAATACAAAAATACGTGTGATCCGCGACGGCATTGTAATACATACGGGTTCTTTAGGTTCATTAAAACGCTTTAAAGATGATGTGAAAGAAGTAACCGCTAATTACGAATGCGGATTAAATATTGATAACTTTAACGACATAAAAGTAGATGACATTATTGAAGGCTACGATATGGTTGAGATTAAAGCAAAATTATAATGAGTTGGGGGATTAGCTCATTTGGCTAGAGCGCTTCGCTGGCAGTGAAGAGGCGACCGGTTCGAATCCGGTATTCTCCACCAAGGTTCCGAATTAATTCGGAACCTTTTTAATTAAAACAAAATTTATAAAGCGATGAAAAAATTAAGCATTCTACTGTTAGGCATTTTCACGGTAATTTTAATCGGCTGCAGCGGTTCTGACAGATACAGGGGCGCATGGAAAGCAACAGATGCTGAAGGCGTAAAATTTGACCTGTTTTTCGATGCCAAAAGCTTAACCGTTACGGACAGTACAGGGAAAAGTCAAAAATTTGATTATACTCAAAATTCTATAGAATTTAAAAATTCTGTAGAAAATTATGGGATTCAACTAGGAAATGGCACAAGCTATAAAATTGTTTTTCCTGATTCAAATAAGGAAAGCTTTGGCTTAATTAAGGATGAAGCAGGTAATTCGCTGTATACTATCAGCCGAACGGTTTACATTAGATAAAAGATATCTTACCTTGGCATCATGTTATATTATATGATTTAGATTATCTATATTCATAATGAATACTGCAACATGAAATTTTTTAAAGTGATCGGCCTTTTAAGTGTTTTGCTGCTGCTACATTACACGGTATGCGGTCAAACAAAAATATTTACGCTTAAAACACTGGGCTTAAAATTGGGAAAATTGGAAGCTGTTCACGTTACAAAAAACAGGATAGACATTTATGCAAGTCACAGCACTATTGAATTTATAACAATGAAAGCAGACGTAAAAACCGAATCGATCTATCAAAACGGCATTTTAATTAAAGCTACCGTAAACAGTGTAATAAACGGCGCATCTTACAGCTCAAAAACAATTTGGGTAAAAGACCATTATGTAATAGATTGCCATGCCCGAAAATACAATTATTCAGATACAACCCTCACCAAATCTATAAAATGGACCGCCGGAAAACTATACTTCGAAATTCCGGAGGCGGGTGTTGAAGTATATGCCGAAAGCTACGGCAAATTAGGAACTTTAGATGAGGTCAAAAAAAACAGTTTGAAAATGACAACGCCCGAAAGCAAGCAAATCTATCACTACAACAGCACTTATTCCGAACTCCTTAAAATAGAAGTGATCAACAGCATCAAAAACTTTGAAATGATCCCTGACAAATAGGGATAAATTTATATAACTTTTAATCTATCCTCCTGCTTGGCTCGTATCTAAATAAATAGTATTAAATTCATATTTATTTACTGCGCACAATGCCCCAACGAATACTTATAATTTTATGTTTAACTTTTTTTGCTTTACGCCCGCTTAATGCGCAAAACCGATCTTTTATCATAAAAGTAGCGGGAATAAAAATAGGTAAGCTTGATGCCTACCACATTAAAAATAAAACTTTCGACTATTATGTGACGCACAGTACGGTCAATTTTTCGTTCATCATGACCTTAAAAGCCGATATTAAAACAGAGTCTTTATACAACGACGGCGTGCTTTTAAAAGCAACCGTAACCAGCACGCTTAACGGAACGCCTTATATATCTAGAACCGTATTAAAGAAAAACCATTACGATATAGATTGTAACACGTATAAGTACACTTATAGAGACACGACCTTAACTAAACCCATTAAATGGTCGGCCGGAAAATTGTACTTTGAAATCCCCGTTCCCGGAGATGAAGTATATACAGAGAGCTACGGAAAACTGGGCGTATTAACAGAAACAGGAAAACATGCTTTAAAAATGACCTCACCAAAAAGCAAACAGGTTTATTACTATAATAACGACCATTCAAAAATAATAAAGATTGAAGTGATAAACAGTATTAAGAATTTTGAAATGTTTCCCATTGATACTATCCGGTAAATTAAGTCTGCCCCACTCGCCATAAACCTGAGTGCTCTTTGTATTATCAAGCACACCTATTACCGACGTAAGATAAGCCTAACGGCAATTTCAGATTATTTAAAACAGCCTATTTATTAATGCAAAATTCACTAAATTGTTCTCACTAAAATGATTAACATTAAAACAACCACACAGGAATTATCTCAAGCCGCTCGTTTACGAGCCATTGTGAGCGGCTCTGTCGGCAACCTGGTGGAGTGGTACGACTGGTATGCCTACTCTGCCTTCGCTTTATATTTTGCGCCCGTATTTTTCCCGAAAAGCAATGCAACCGCACAACTATTAAATACAGCCGGTATTTTTGCGGTTGGTTTTTTAATGCGGCCTGTTGGAGGTTGGCTCTTCGGAATATTAGCAGATAAAAAAGGCAGAAAATATTCCATGACGCTTTCCGTTTTATTAATGTCGTTCGGTTCTTTACTCATTGCTATCACACCTTCTTACAAAAGCATCGGTATAGCTGCCCCTATTCTTTTATTAGCGGCACGCTTATTACAGGGATTAAGCGTGGGCGGCGAATATGGGACATCCGCCACTTACCTGAGTGAAATGGCAACAGAAAACAGGAGAGGATTTTATTCGAGCTTTCAATATGTAACCTTAATCGGCGGACAACTAATTGCCTTAAGCATTCAATTAATTATGCAAAGCTTATTATTAACCGAAGAACAAATGCACAGTTGGGGTTGGCGGGTTCCTTTTATCATTGGTGCCGCACTATCATTGGTGGCGCTCTACTTAAGAAGCCACATGGACGAATCAACTGCGTTTAAAGAACAAGCTTCGCAACACGGTACAACTAAAAACGGAGCACTTAAAGAACTTTTAAAACATCCTAAGGCTATCGCTGTTGTGGTTGGCTTAACGCTTGGAGGAACCATTGCCTTTTATACATACAGCACTTACATGCAAAAATTTTTAGTAAACACGGCGCATCTGTCCATACAAGTTTCAACGGCAGTTACCTGTT
>JBBRHI010000340.1:0-4121 GCA_038222995.1 Bacteroidia bacterium
TACTTTTACGGCTAAAATAAACCTATGTCAGTTACCCCTCATAAATCCGGCTTTGTAAGCATTATTGGTTGCCCCAACGTTGGTAAATCAACGTTATTAAATGCCTTGGTGGGCGAACGGCTTAGCATCATTACCTCCAAAGCACAAACCACGCGTCACCGTATTATGGGCATTGTGAGCGGCGACGATTACCAGATTGTATTTTCCGATACCCCGGGCATTTTAAAACCCAATTACAAGCTGCAGGAAAAAATGATGGAGTTTGTCATCTCTGCCTTTAGCGATGCCGATGTGTTTTTACTGATCACCGATATTTACGATGACATTGTATTAGAAGAAAGCTATTTAGAGAAACTTAAAAAAACAACTACCCCGGTGTTATTGCTCTTGAACAAAATTGACATGGCTACCCAGGAAGTATTAAACACCAAGCTGGCGGAGTGGAAAGAAAAACTGCCCAACGCGGAGATCATTCCTATTTCAGCCCTAAAAAAGTTCAACCTCGAAAATGTCATGTACCGCATTACACAGCTCTTACCGGCGGGCGAAGCCTTTTACGATAAAGACACCTTGACCGATAAACCCGAAAAGTTTTTCGTGTCGGAGATCATCCGTGAAAAAATATTGATGCAGTACAAAAAAGAAATTCCTTACAGTGTGGAAGTAATTGTGAATTCCTTTAAAGATGAAGAAAAAATTCTCCGCATCCAGGCAGACATCTTAGTGGAACGCGACAGCCAGAAAGGCATTATCATCGGGCACCAGGGCGAAGCCCTTAAAAAGGTGGGTACCAAAGCCCGGTTAGATGCGGAAGTATTTTTCGGGAAGAAAATATTCCTGGAACTGTTTGTAAAAGTGGCCAAAGACTGGCGGAACAACGATATGAACCTGAAACATTTCGGGTATTAGATTTGAAGAAGTCCGTGCATGGCATTAAATCTATCCATCAACCGAACCAATACAAACACCGTCAGCGCATCGTTCGACAGGATCGCGAATGACCTCATTAATTATTACCAATTAAATTTAGAAGGAACCCTCTATACCTTTACCGAAATAGAATTTTACTATTTTGATAAACACACGCACCCCGATAAATACTCGCACAAGCACAGCTATGCTGCCGGCAAATGGCGCTTCCATTTACAGGGCCTCGATATTTCCTTGGGTTATGAAACGGAAGGCGAAGAGCCGGTAAGTTATGGCGGTATTTTACTGAGAGGCTTACGATCAGGAACACACTACGTGAACGGCCCAAAGCGGATCCTCGCACACATCTTTGAGAAGCTTGGGAATGTTGAACAAACGCATAAAGAATTCGGCATCGTTCCGGCAAAAAATGCAAACATAGAAATTCGCAGATCATTCCGGAAAGGCTTAAGCGAACGCTACCCAAACTTCAATCAACTCACCTACCGCTATTACCATTCCATTCAACACTGGAACGATCTGCATGTACCGCCTTCCGAAAAAAAGGGCATCATCAAAAACTCGGTAAAGGTTTAAGATCGAATGCCAAAGGTAACAAGTAAAAATATTGTAGAATTACAAGGTAAACTTCTTCAATGGTATTATACTAATGGCCGGAAATTTCCATGGCGCAATAAAGGATTGTCAAATTATCAGTTAGTAATTGCAGAAACATTACTGCAACGTACTAAAGCTGAAACAGTATCTAAATTCTTTTTGAAATTTATTCAAGAATTTCCTAGTTGGCAATCTTTAGCAAACGCAGAACAGGATGTTATAGAAGAGTACTTAAAGCCCATTGGTTTATATAGACAAAGAGCAAAACGATTGAAATTGTTAGCAATAGAAATGGTTAGAAGAAATGGAAGATTACCAAAAGATAGAGTGGAATTAGAATCAATTCCTTTTTTAGGTCAATATATAGCAAATGCAATTGAATTGATAATATTTAATGAACCAAGTCCATTAATAGATGTGAATATGTCAAGAGTTTTAGAACGGTATTTTGGAGAAAGAAAAATGGCAGATATTCGATATGATCCTTATTTACAAGAACTTTCTTATAAGGTTGTAAACCATTCAAACGCTAAAGAAATTAACTGGGCAATTCTTGATTTTGCTGCATTGGTTTGTAAATCGCAAAAACCATTATGCGAAATTTGCTTTTTAAAATCAAAATGCAACTTCTATTCTAAATATAAGGCATCTTTCCAAATAAAGAATTAATTGAAAATCATTCCATTATTTTTCAATGAATACTCAAAAAATAGATATAAGGCCATATTTGTCAATTATTTTTATTATATGGTCATTGTAACTCCGCTGTAAAGCATAAATTTGTATATATATATAACAATATAATATGCCAAAACAAAACACTTACATTGATTTATTTGCAGGTTGCGGAGGCTTATCTTTAGGCTTACATAACTCAGGTTGGAAAGGCCTTTTTGCAGTAGAAAAAAGTGCAGATGCTTTTGAAACTTTAGAATACAATTTGATAAACAAAAAAAAGCACTTTGACTGGCCTCATTGGTTAGATGTAAAAGCACATGATATTAATGAAGTTCTAAAGAATAATAAACAAAATCTTATTAATTTAAGAGGTAAAGTTGATATGATTACGGGAGGCCCACCTTGCCAGGGATTTTCTACAGCCGGTAAAAGAAACGAAGAAGACAGTAGAAATAAATTAATAGATTCTTATGTAAAGTTTATCGATTATGTACAGCCTAAAATTTTATTTTTTGAAAATGTAAAAGGCTTTACAATGGAGTTTGATAAAAATAAAAGTAAAGGCAAAAAATATTCAGATTATGTAATTGGTAAACTCACTAAATTGGGCTACGATGTACATCCTGAACTTATAAATTTTTCAGAATTTGGAGTTCCTCAAAAAAGATGTCGTTTTATATTAGTAGGAATTAGAAAAGAAGTATGTGAAAAAAACAAAGTTGAAGCGTCTGAGTTTTTTAAGCTCATTAGAGAAAATAAAAAATCTTTTCTAATTAGTAAAAATTTAGAAGTTACCGTTCCTTTAAAAGCTGCTATTTCAGATTTATTAATGAGTCACGGTACAGTTCAATCTCCGGATACGGCAAGTTTCGAAGCAGGAAAATACTCAAATTCACATAGTAAATACCAAACTTATTTACGTGACGGTATTTCAAAAAATGTAATTCCGGACAGTCACCGTTTTGCTAAACATACACTGGTAGTAAAAGAGCGATTTGCTTTAATACTTAAGGTATCAAGAAGAGGAGTGACCATTAGTAATGAGTTTAAAGCTAAATACGGTATTAAAAAAAGAACTATAGTTCCTCTAAACGCACATGCCTTTGCTCCAACAATAACAACTTTACCGGATGATTATATACATTATTCTGAACCAAGGATATTAACAGTTCGTGAATATGCTCGCATTCAAAGTTTTCCCGACTCTTATTGGTTTAGAGGTAAATATACTACTGGAGGTTTGCTCCGTACGAAAGAAGTTCCAAGATATACTCAAATAGGAAATGCCATTCCTCCTCTTTTTGGCGAGCAAAGCGGCGTAGCATTAATGAAAATTTTATCTAATGAAAGATAAGGAAATAGAATTTAAGGTAAGTGCTGGTCTAAAAGACATTATTGGAAGAGACTTAATTTCCGATGATTTTATTGCCGTTTTTGAACTTGTAAAAAATTCTTTTGATGCTCACGCCACAAAAGTTAAACTTATATTTGAAAAAGATAAATTAATTATTTGGGACGATGGCAAAGGTATGACTCTTGAAGAAATTAACTCAAAGTGGCTATTTGTTGGATATTCTGCAAAAAAAACTGGCAAAGAAGATGATGAATTAAAAGAAAAACAATTTAAAGATTATAGAAATAAAATAAATATTACACAAAACTATGCTGGGGCAAAAGGTATAGGAAGGTTTTCGTGCGATCGCCTCGGAAAAAAATTGACGTTGACTACTTGCAAAGTAGCAGGGGGCGATAAGCCGCAGCAATTAATTTTTGATTGGTTGAAATTTGAAAAAGATCCTAAAGATAATTTTACAGATGTGAAATTAACTCTTAAAGGTGTGCCAGACTTAAAGAAATATTCGGATTTTAAACATGGAACTATTCTTGAAATAACTAATCTTCGTTCCAGTTGGACT
>JBBRHI010000341.1:0-4112 GCA_038222995.1 Bacteroidia bacterium
AACACATCTATGAATAGTATAGAACAGATCATTAAAGAATTTCCTTATCGATTAATTTTAGGCTCAAACTCTCCCCGCAGACAAGAATTATTAAAAAGCCTGGGATTCGATTTTTTAAATAAGCCGCTTAATGTTGAAGAAACGTATCCTATTGATCTTTTGGCCGAGGAAATTCCTTTGTTCCTTGCCGAAAAAAAAGCGGATGCCTACGAAGATGATTTAAAAGAGGATGAAATTTTAATTACGGCTGATACGATTGTTTGGTGCGAGGGTAAAGCATTTAATAAGCCGGCCAATTTTGTGGAGGGAAAAAAAATGCTGGAGACGTTGAGCGGTAAAATGCATGAAGTGTTTACGGCTGTTTGTTTGAAGAGTGGAAACAAGCAAACTACTTTTTTCGATGTAAGTAAGGTATATTTCAAAAAACTGAAACAGGAAGAAATTGAATATTACCTTACCAATTACAGTCCTTACGATAAAGCAGGCGGTTACGGTGTACAGGATTGGATAGGTTATATTGGAATTGATAAAATAGAGGGCAGTTTTTATAACGTGATGGGGCTTCCCGTAAAAGAACTTTATGAAGAGCTTATTAAATTTTAATTACGTATAGCTTTGATCATGTAGATTAACTTCTACATAATAACCCGAATTTAAATTATATTTTACCTTCCCGTTTTTAACTTGATATTAGCATAAAGCCTTTAAATAAAGACTTTTATCATTTAAAATCAAAGCGTTAAATATATACCGTGCCGGTATAGATGTTGCACATTTTATACAAACCAAAAACTAATCATCATGGCAACATCAAAAAAAGCTCCGCAAAAAGCAGCTAAATCTGCCTCTTCAGGAATAAAATCTAAAAAAGCGAGTACTAAAGCACCCGCTAAAAAAAGTGCTTCTAAAAAAGCGGCCACTAAAGCAAAACCTACAAAAAAAGGAATGCCCGTTAAAAAGGCCATGAGTTCAAAGAAAGCGGCACCGGCTAAAAAAGCGGTTGCTAAAAAATCAACCCAGGTTAAAAAGGTAACCGCAAAAAAAGCAGCGCCTAAGAAAAGTTCTACAAAGAAGTCAGCTCCTGCTAAAAAAGCAGTCGCTAAAAAAGCTTCTCCTGCTAAAAAAGCCCCTAAAAGTGTTTCTAAAACACCTGTAAAGAAAGCGGTTACTAAAAAGGCGGCCCCTGTTAAAAAGGTTACAGCGAAAAAAGCTGCTCCTGCTAAAAAAGTAACACCATCAAAAGCAACTAATACCTCTGCAAGCAAAACAACTAAGCCGCAAATAACATCTAAATCAAACACACCTTCCAAAAAACCTATGACCCCTTCTCCTGTAATGAGCCAAAATCAGGAAAAAGAACATAATCCTGAAACAACAGCATTAAGCAATGCTACAACTCAGGAACAGGATCATTCACATTCTCATATTACTACAGATGTCGTGAAAACAGAAGGTATACCGACTGATCACGAACAGGAGCATCACGAAAAGCATGAGATAATGCCTCACCATACTTCACCGGCAGATATTGCGACTATTGGAATGAACAATAAAAAACAAATTCTTGAAAATAATTCTTTGAAACACGCAAACTCTCATAAAATATCGAATCAAAAAATTGCAGGTAAAAAACCTTTATGGTAATTAATTACGTTATATAAAACAAAGGCCTTCGTTAGTTAACGAAGGCCTTTTTATTTAATACTATTTAAAATCACACAACAGTTTTTAAAATTCTATTAGATATTGTTAATAGGATAAGATGCTTTATTATGGCCTGCTCAAAACGTATAGTAATAGGTAAATTTATCTTCTTTTATTAAATATAAGTCAATCCTATTTAATATGAATAAAGCTTGTTTTATTTTACTGAATACAAATATGAATGTGTTCAGTGTACGCAGTTTTCATGTGATATATATTTAGATTAAAATGATTAAGCTATTATTGGTCAACAACCTACTATCTTTATCTCCGGCTGTTTTAATGCCCGTGCTACTAGCAACTATCTAATTAACTACAAGAATACTGATATAAAAAACCAACTCTTTACTACTAAAAATTATAACATGAAAAAAGGAAGCGTATAGCTTCCTTTTTAAAAATACAAATAAGCAAAAAATTATTTCATACTGATCAGTTTCATCAATACATCTAATTTCGGAGATAACACAATTTCGGTTCTCCTGTTTTTAGCTTTACCCTCAGCGGTTGAATTATCAGCAACAGGAAAATACTCACCTCTACCCGATGCCGTTAAACGGTGCGCATCCATTCCGTATTCATCAGAAAGCAACCTTACCACATTTGTTGCTCTTGCTGCACTTAAATCCCAGTTATCTTTATAAACTGCTGTTTTAATAGGCACATTATCTGTATGACCTTCAATAGAAATACTTACATCTGAATTTTTATTTAATACCTCAGCCAGTTTTTTCAAAGCTTCTTTACCTTTTACTTCAACGTTAGCATCGCCTGATTTAAATAATAATTTATCGGATAATGAAACATATACTTTACCGTTTTTCATTTCTACACTTAACTCATCCGGATTAAAACCTAATAAGGCGTTTTTAACGGACGAATTTAAAGCAGCCAAAACTGAATCCTGGCGATTTAATATTGCCTCCAGTTGTCTCAAACGCGCGTCTTTTTGATTAATGGTTGCTTGTTTATTACCAAGGTCAGTACTCATTTTATTAAGTTGTGAACCGGACGCAGTCTGCAAATTATCATATTTTGTACTAAGATCGCTGTAATCTGTATTTAATTTATTTAGTTGTGCTTTCTGCTCCTTAGTAAGGTTACACAATGAATCACGCTCCATCAGTGATTTACGGTAACGTTTTGAACTATACTTATTAGCGGGTTTAGCCTTAGGATCGCCGCACATTTTATGCGATGCACAAGAAGTTGTAGATGCAGTAACGCTTATGGTAACTGCAATAATAAAAATGTTCTTCAATAAAGTTTTCATATAATTTAGTTTCACTGTTTTATGCAAATCTGATGCTCAATACTATATTAACCGCGGAAACCGAAATACATTAAATACAAGACTCATAGCTAATCCTATTAAATTCGAAAATTATAGAATGAGGAAACAAATCTACACAATCGATTATTTAGTTAAACAGGCTGTAATATAAGCCTATACAAATAAATCAATAACATTACACACCACTTTTTTAAGTTTAGGTGTTTGGTATTAAGTTTTAGATAAGAAGTAAACTAAATATAAAACCATGAAAAAATTATCCTTATTTATTGCGCTTACTTCATCATCTTTATTAGGTTATTCACAAAACAACAACGAAAAAAATGTTCCGCCTGAGCCTATTGAACGATCAAAATTTTCTATAGGTGTTATCGGCGGCTTCGGTGATTCTTTTTTATTACCATACGTTAATGCACAGTTTCGCCCATCTTGGAATGTAGGTATCTCCGCCATCTACGCACCTAAGCAACATTTTGGCATTGGAATAGACGCCTTGTATTCAGTAGAAGGCGCTAAATTTCTTTACCACAATCCATATAATCAAACGGATTACACATCTCAAACAGAACTGGATTATATAAGAATTCCCGTTAAAGCAATTTTCTTTTTCAGAGGGTACGAAAAAGATTTTCGTCCAAAAGTGGCATTAGGGCCAACATTAGGTATTTTAGTAAATGAAACAAACAGTGTAAACGCTGCTTCTGTAGATTTAGGAGCAAATTTAAGCTTAGGTTTTAACTATAGAATTGCGAAAGCGGTGTGGATAAATGTTGATGCAAGCTACTATCAGGGGTTCTTAGATGTGTATTCAAACAACTCAGAGAATGACTTGAATGGAAATGTGAGGTTAAATGCAGGGATTAATCTCGGATTTTAATCAAACTAATTTCTGTTATAAAAATCCATTATCCGTAACAGGATATTGGATTTTTTATTTAAAATAACTGTATTCATAATTTATTTTAAATTTGCCGTACATTAACATTAAACTCAATGAAAAATCCTCAAGGGAACCTTATAAACAGAATGCATCCTTTGCAACGTATCCTGATAAGCCTGGTATTTTGCTCAGTGGTGTTTTTTATCATTCCCAAACAACAGCTCAATAGTTTAA
>JBBRHI010000342.1:0-4109 GCA_038222995.1 Bacteroidia bacterium
CTACCAGATAATTATAGAATTTAATATTATTTACAAGGGTTAATAGTATTGTCATAAAAGCCGTTAAGTCAGCAGAGCTAAAGCAAAAACTAAAGCTCCAAAAAACAGACGACAAACCTATTAATACAAGATTACACCGAGCAATAAGCTGGTTAAAATGCTCTGAAGGACAAAATGACAATCTCGATGTAATTTTATTAACTTATGGATTGCATTTAATGCCTGTTATGCGATGGAAGAAAGCAACAATTATTTAAATGAGTTACAACGTTTTAGGAATTTTATTAAGAAACTCGTTAACCATGATGCAGCGAAACGTTTCTTTAATCTTTTGTGGAAGAGGTCTTCAGAAACCGTAAGACTGTTTATTGAAAACCAGTACGTATTTACACCATTTTGAGACAACCAGCGGGGCGATTACAATGATTGGCAGAATGCATTACAATACTTCCATTCACAAATCTCAGGTATTTTTATCTTAACAGGAGGTTGATAAAATTGGCGGAAATTGTACTTGATCGTTTATACATTTTAAGAAATCAATTGATACATGGTGGTGGCACATTTGAGAGTAAGGTTAACAGAAAACAACTCAAAGATGGAGTAAATATGTTGGAGTTACTTGTACCTACTATTATCAATATCATGCTTCAAAATAACGAAGAAGATTGGGGTACAGTTTATTATCCGGTTATTAATTTAAAATAAAGAATGGAATTTACTACACTCGTTATTCACCCCAAAGATTCCAGCACCGATTTCTTAAAAGAAATTTATAAAGGAAGGGATTGGAACGTTATCACTGAATACATGGATTTTGAAGAATTATCGAAAGTAATAGCGTTTTCAGATCGTGTAATTATGTTGGGGCATGGCACTGCTAATGGATTGCTGTTTCTTAGAGAATTTGGTGGAATTGATTATATAATTGATGAAAGATTCTCAGATCTTTTAAAGGAAAAAAACTGTGTATTTATTTGGTGCCACGCCGATCAATTTGTTAAACGACATGGTTTATCGGGGTTTTATACCGGTATGTTTATATCCGAAATGCCGGAGGCGGAAATGTATGATGTAGCAGCTTCTGAGGGGGAAATAGATTTATCCAACAAATTATTTGCTGTTGTCGTAAGGGCATATATATTCAAGCCAAAAATGTGTAAAAATATAATGGATTCTTATTATTCAGATAAGTTACCGGTAGTTGTTTTTAATCGTAAAAGGATTTACAAATCAACTGGCCGAAAATGTATGACAGAGAATGTTGGAATAGATTTGAGGGCGGTTTGGAATGACTTTAATGATTTGGAAAAGGGATTGTGTGACTAACAAATGATAGCACAATGACCAAAAGAGCATAGACGGTAAAATGGAAATTACCAATAAAAAATCGGACGTAAAAGCCAAGTGTCAGCCATTTTGTGGATTTGTTGAGATGCCTCGGCTTTTTCTTTTCTTCCTCTTATAAACTCACACATTGGGTCTCCTGATAATATAGTTAATGCAAAAGCCTTATGTTTATCATTCATCGTTATTGCTTCAAAAAAAGGGATTACCAATTCCAAGGTGTATTGATGTTGCAGGTGCTTGTCACCATTTTCTACAGCTAAAGGTTTCCCAATATTGTGCAATGCAAGTATTAACCTAAATTTGCGTTTGTCAATACCACCAGGTAATTCCTTATCGCCGTAATATTTTTCAAATTGCCCCATTACCATTAGCGTATGTTCTTCCAAAGTGTACTTTTCCCAAACTCCTGCATCTTTGTTGTAAGTATCGGCGAATTGTTCCTTTAAAAATGCCAATAGTTTTTCTTTTTTATAATTTTCAGGTTTTAATATTTTCCAAATTCAATAATGACTGTACTTTTTTCCATAAGTTTTATTTTTAAGAATTATCGGCTTAAAATTATCAATAAGAGGTATAAGGCAGAATAAGTAAAGCAAATAATGCACATTTAATTTGGGCATGGTAAACAATCAAAGTTGAACATAATTATTTTTTGGGGGATTTTATAAATTTGGTCGTTCTAAAATCATCCTCGATTTTTGACGTAACTTTAAAGAAGCCTATTTTTTGAATGTGGTTGCCTTCTTCAAAATGCTCCATCAATGCTGCTCTCATTGCTTCTTCAATTTTAGGAAGATAAGCAGCTTTTACATTATAACCCAACAGTGCTGCCTCAAACACAACAGAGATTTCTATTTTTTTCGTGTAAATGAATTCCATAATAGTAATTTTAATTGTATAAGATTTGTTTGAAACTGAAATAACGTTTTACTCAAAATCTAAACAGTCTGACAGGAACTCAAAATCTAAGAAGTTAGGAGATGGTAAAATTGTTGGTCTAATTTTTTCAATGATCGTTTATATAATACTTATCATAAACGCCAATTTATTATCAAAATAAATGTAGTTCATTCAATTGCCGCCTATTTACAGACTACTTTAAAAGCTCGGTATAAAAGGAACTAATCAGCGGTGTAACCTGCATTAACCTTTCTAATTCTGCTAAGAATAACTCACATCACCCTCAATTTTATCTTGCAACCGCTGAAAAGCTTCCATGTTTCCACCCTCGTTTCCAAATCATAGGCAGGTCCGCTATAATCATTAGCGTTCAGATTATAGAGTTAAAGTTCCATGTCTTCATATACCATTGTAGCAAAGAAACCATGCATCCTCGGTTGTAAAGGCAAGCTGTCAAAAGCTTTTCTATCTTTATTGTAGATAGCGCAAAGTTTGTTTAAAATTGAACGGTATACCTCCCCGTCAATTTGTAAAACATTCTTGCAATGCTTAATTACAAGCGGTGTATCTCCTCCGTAATTTAATTTTCAATGCAAATCAGAGACATGAAAATGCATAAGAGAACCCTAGTTTTCTTTACCCCGGGTGGCCGACTTATTAATATGAACCTATACAGGTGTATCCTTTAGCGCCATGTTTTCTTGTTGTTTGGCGAATGACCTAATGAATTAAATATAAATAATGGCTAATATTTCAAATAGCAGAAATTAAAAGATATTTTTACCTAGCTATATCTGAAAAGATTTTATAATCACTCACCAATTGTTTAATGTGCAAGGAGAATTAATTTCATTTTGGAAACTTTATAATGAAACTCTTATTGAATCAAAACTATGCGGTTTTAAAACAAGCAACATTCTTGGTGAGTATACAGAAATGTTGTGCTGTTCTGTTTTAGGTTTAACTAACGTTGAAACTAGTAATAACAATGGGTTTGATGCAACAGATAAAGAAGGTAAAAAAGTACAAATAAAAGGTAGAAGAATATCGAGTGGTAACATTGCTAAGCTTACAACACTTTGGAATCTTAATTTCGACTATATAATTGCTGTTATTTTTCATGGCGATGGCTCAATAAGATTTTCTCAAAAAATATCTTTAGAGGCTATTGAAAGAGATATTCCCTTTGTAACAAAAAAAAGTTGCTGGCGTGTTATTGCTAATTCTATAAAATCAGGTACAGATGGCTATGAGGACATAACAGAACTGTTCGTGGATTATGAAAGAGGTTTACAAAAAACATTAAATAGTTGACTATCTCTGATGTCATCGGGGTGCGCAAATAACACACCCGTACCTAAGAGATGATTCGGAAGAAGATTTTGAAATAACTGAATACAGCCCTGCTGAGTTTATGCAGTACAGCACAATTCCGCCATTTAAAATATTTTTTAATTTCAATTTGAATAGGGGGACAAAGAAAAAAAAGAGAAACAAAAGCTGTTCCGTTAAATAAAAACAGTATGGATTTAATGACCGAATTGTATGACATAATAAAAAATTAAAAAATGCCAACTATTCATAAACTTTATGACAATAGTCTATACAGAGATTTGACCGAAGAAAGAAAAATGGCAGATAAGCTAGTCGAGAAATTAATATATTATATTCCCAAAGATGTAAAAGGAGATATTTATATACTTCCTTCCATGCGTTGCCCTAATGGTGATAAAAAAGACCTAGACCTTGTGGTTTGGTTTGATTTTGAAAACTACTATCTACCTGATGTAATATCCGGGCATTTTTCAGTCGAAAATGGAGAAAGAAAAATAGAAGCATTTAAAACAAAAAAAAATATT
>JBBRHI010000343.1:0-4098 GCA_038222995.1 Bacteroidia bacterium
TGAGCATGTTGTACGCGTACCTTACAGGCGTTGAATTTAAGCAACAGATAGAAGCCATTGTAGAAGGCTTTACAGAACTACAGGAAGGAATTGCCAAAGAAAAGAATGCCATGGCAAAAATCTGGAAAGAAAGAGAAAAGCAATTGGAGAAAGTATTATTGAACACCACTAATTTTTACGGTTCGGTAAAAGGTATCGCCGGTAACGCTATTTCCGATATTAAAAAATTGGAACTTGGAGAGTAATTACTTCTTCCAAACCGTTTCGTACCAATCATTAGGGCCGTTCACGGAAAGCTCAAAGTGGGGGTGAACCTTTAATTTCAACATTTTAGTAAAGGCAAATTCTCCGGCTTCTTTAAGCGCCGGTTCCAAAACTTCCCAACACTCGCCTTCTGAATTCTCTTCCCATTCTTTTGGCATATTTTGATTTGTAATAGTTTTAAAGTCGGCTAATTCAAAATCTGCGGGATTACAATTGCGGCTTACGGGTTCAAATAATTTAGCCTGTGCTACATCTCCTTCCGCTATAAAATGATCGTACTGTTTTTTGATCCATTCATTTGCTTCTACTACAATCAGGTCTGAATTTGGTTTACTGTCAAAGCTAATCGAGCTTATTGCTCCGTTTGGGTCTGTCCAAATGCTTGCGGTATAAATTTCAAAATCGGGATAATTTTCTAACAGTTCTTTTACGGATTTATCAACCATTGTTGTTATTTCCGTAAAGAATACATCTTGTTTAAATTTCATACGGTAAAGTTAACTCTATAATTTTATTTAAGCCGTATTATAATCATACATAATATGTAATGCCATAAATTTTAAATAAGCACGCTTTAATAAAAATTATACCTTTGGCTTATGAGCCGTTTACTGTTACTGATATTCATAACTCTCACAACTTTAGGTTATTCGCAAACAGTAGATTATTATAGAAATACAGTTAAAGCATCTTACGGCTTATTTTCGCCTTTAAGTAAACAGTACCATAACCCTATCGGCCGTGCATTTAATGAAGTATTTGAAAACCCGAAAGCATTTATCGGATTGCAAATGGATCATCCTCGTGCAATTGGCACAAAAAATATAAGCGGAGAATACGGCATTAATTATTTCCTTAATCAAACTAAAACAATTGGCGATTCGGTTAAGCTTAATTGGTTCGCTAACAATTTTTCGCTTATCATAAAAGCAGACTTGTTGCCGCGAAACCGTTACATTGATTTTTATCTTGGAATAGGTCCCCTTATTGGGTCTCAACGGCTTATTGTAAAAGAGCGTACAACAGAGGTTTACCGGAATTTTAATGCGGCTTTAGTACCCGTTGTAGAACTAAGGCTTCAATTTATGAAACGGATATGTATAGGGGCAGAAGGCCGTTTTCTTTATGATCTTTCAAATCCTTCATGGAAACGGCATGGTTCTATACATTATGATCTTGATCATTCAAACTTTTCGGGTACAACCTTGAGATTTTTTATAGGTTGGTGTTTTGATAAAGTATCATCCTAAATAATAAAAGCCCCGTTGTTTCCGGAGCTGTTATTTTAAAATTTATAAGTTAAATCGGAATTATCTGTGATGTCCGTAATGCCCTCCTCCGCCACCATAATGCCCTCCACCGTAACCTCCGTGGTAACCGTAATTCCTGTAACCTCCTCCGTAATAAGGGCGGGAGTAATAGTTGTGTCCCCAACCCCAACCCCATGGCCTGTAACCGAAGAAAGGCGCGGCGCCCACAACTATATTTACTGCAGGGCGAGGGTTAATATAAACAGGATTACCGCTTTGAGGATAGTTTGTATTATTGTTGGCTTGGCTCTGATTGTTGATCTCATTATTGCCTGAAGGTTTAGAAAAAACATCTTTTACACCGTTCTTATATTCTATTACCACCACATCCGATTTGCTTATAATATATATAGGGCCGTCGGGATTGGAAGCCTTTTTGTACTTAATGTCGTCTTTGGTTATTTCCGTAACTTTACCCTGTATCACATTTCCTTCTGTAGTATATAAAGTATCCTGCGAAAATAACCGGGTGCTTAACAGGAAAGCGACAAGTAATAATGCACTAGTTTTCATGGCGTTAAATTTTAAATAAAGTTACACTGTTATACGTGCGCATTATTTTTTCGGCTGTTAAAAAAATGAAATTTAAAGCGCCGCTTAAATGTCATTTATTGAAGACAGGGGCCATTAAAAAAGCCGGTAATTCCTTTAATTAACGGCTTTTTACGTTTTGTACGGTTTTACTTTTTCAACTCTTTTTTAAATGCTTTTACGGTAGCTGCTGGCGACATAACAATCGGTATAGCATTCCAGTCTTTATATTTTGCCTCTAAGGCATTTTCCTGAGACTCATCTGTTGCCGCTAATTTCATGTCATTAAAATATTGCTTAAAGGCTTCAATCACTTCTTTGCCGCCTACAGCGCCATGGCCGGGCACCACATGTTCAACGTCAAATTCTTTGGTCACATAATCAAAAGCCCATAAGTACCCTTCAGGGTCGCCTTTACCCATAATAATGGCATTTTGTTTATTTAAAATAACATCCCCCCCAAACAATATTTTTCGTTTGTGCAGGTATACCATAATATCACTTTCGGTGTGCGCGTTTCTTCCTAAATTAAAAAGCGTAACGGTATCATCCCCCATTCTTATGTCTTTCCGGCCCTTTAACCACTCCGTAGGAAGTGATTCTTTACCGTCTTCTTTTGTCCATTGCTCCTTTGTGTAATCACCGCCGGCAATGATCGTGCTTCCCGGATAGTATTTATTTCCGCCCGTGTGGTCAGGATGTATGTGCGTATTAATAACAAGTATAGGCTTAGTGCCTGCTAATTTTTTTACTTTTTCATACAGGTTTTTTGCGGCATCATCCATTTTTGTATCAATTACTATTACAAGGCTGTCAGAAGTTAAGATAGCGGAATTACCGCCACCGCCTAATACAAGCGTTAATTCTTTATCGTAATTTGAATTTGTAACCACTTTCATTTTTTGCATGAAGGGCCTTAGATAAATCATATAAAGAGATGCCGCCACTATTACAAAAAACAGCAGAATAATCCCTATCCATTTAAATACTTTTTTAAATTTTTTCATAAATAGTTTATTTTGAATTTAAAATTACGTAATTCGGAGCTATCAACAAAAACAGATTTTAAACTTACCGTAAAGTAAAGGCCTTTATGAAATTGGTTGAAGCTTTTCGTTAGACAAAGTCCACATGTGCGAAATTTCAACTTTTGTAAGAGTCAATTACAACATTAAAGGTTCTACCGCTGTTATTTTGCGCTGCTGTATGTTGCACTGTTGAGCTTATTATTACGGCAGTTCTTTTATCAGCCGGATATTTTACGCATGAGCGTTTCAAGCGGCCCGTTTTTAAATTTCTTTTTCCATTGATAACTGAAAATACAGGTACATATAAAATACCCCATGGCAAAACTAAAAATAATAATCGGACTAGTCGGTTTTTCGTTTAACATATCGTAGCTCAATTTTTTGCCTGCAATTACTGAAAGGAAATAAAAGCCAAAAAACATATGAGCAATATAATGAGTGAGTGTCATTTGGCCTGTTACAACAAAGAACCGGGTCAATTTAGCATTACTGATTTTCGGGCCTATGAACATACATAAACTGATTAGCATTAGCCCAAAGGATGCTGTGCCAAGCATAAAGGGCAAGAAAGGAGGTAAGTAGTCGGCTGTGATATAAAATATAACTTCTTTGTTTTTACTTATATTGCCTGCATAGGTCTGTACTAAAAGAACAGAAATGTAAACGATAAAACCAACCGTAAAAGTACGGGTTAGTGTTGTACTATTTTGCCAATCTAATCGCCCTAAATACATTCCAAGAAAGAAATAAGCTATCCATGGAAATATGGAGTTCCAACCATTATAAAAAGTATTTCTTAAAAACCCTGATACGGTCCAAAAGTCACTGTATTGAAAATTGGTGAAGTTCCAACCTTTATCATAAGGAATAATGAACAATAAGATATGAAATATTACTATAGCTGATAAGCTACCCAATATAAAAAATCGTTTTGGTAAAAATACCATGAATATTGCAATGTGCAT